>VBEU01000057.1 GCA_005883775.1 Chloroflexota bacterium
CTTCGCGCGTAAAAAGGAAGTCATCGGTGCCCGGCCGCCAACGCGGGCGGAAAAGTCTCGTCGAAGGGTCCGGCTCGTTGACCCTTAACGACATGCCTCCGGCAGGCCCGTCCGCGACCTCGATGCTCGCGCGTCCGGTCCGATCCTCCTCGAACACAGCGATAAAGCGCGGGGCTGCACGGCGCAGGTCGGCGCTGTCGCGACCCTGGAGGGTCAGTCCGCCGATCGATCGGAGCGAGTCCTCCGGCGGAGGGCAGCTCTGGCAGGGAATTCCGCCGACCGAGAACGGCTCGAGCACCTCGTAGTGCTCGCTGCTCCGAGACACCAGGACCGTCCTGTTGTCCATCCAGCCGTAGACATATGCGCGGCCGCCGGGTGGCGCGGTGATGAGTGGCCCGCGCTGGTTGTGAAACGGCTCGGGCGGAGCGATCCAAAGGCTGCTGTCGCTCCCGTCGACGACCGACCGGCGCCCGTAGATGATCCAGCCGCCGTCCGGGCTCCACGCGGGCGTGTCGTAGTGATATGCGGGATCGCTCAGAAGCTCCGTCACGGTCCCGCTCGCGAGGTCGAGGATGACAAGACCGAGATGCTCGTGACCCTCGGGTCCCAGCGCGACGGAGAGCACCACCCTCGAGCCGTCCGGCGAGAACTGCGCGCTCAGCTGATTGTTGGGCGCGACACCTCTGCCGATCGACGAAGGGAATGTGGCGACCGTGACCTCGCGCGCGCTCGGGACTGTCGAGTCGAGCGGTACGAGAATGAGCGTGTCGACAGCGCGATCTCCGATCTCGAATTGACCGCCGGGGATGAACTGGAACGAGCGCCGAATGATGAAGACCCAATCGCCTGCCAGCGTCCCCATCCCGCGCGCGGTCAGCCTCGGGATCGGGATCGGGGTGGGGCTGGCCGGTGCTGCGGGGATCTCGGTCTTCGCGGCTCTCGGTGTTCCGGTGGCAGCCGCGTTCGTGGGGCTCGGTGCCGGCGTTGCGATCGCCTGAGGCGTGCACGCCACCAGCGCCACCGCGAGCAGAAGACTTCCCCGCACGTGCTGAGGCTCGCAGGATGGTCGCGCTTACGCATCAGAGTTCCGGGCGTGGAACTCCTACGTGGACATTCAGCGCATCTCGAGCGGCTTCTTTCCTTCGGCAGGGGGGAACGATTCGTCCAGCTCGTCGAGGTCGCGCTTGGTCAGTTTGATATCGGCCGCACCCCGGTTCTCTCGAACGTGCTTCGGATCCGCGGCCTTCGGGATCGCGATCACGCCGTCGTCGCGGATCACCCACGCGAGCGCGACCTGCGCCGGTGTTGCGTCATGCCGCTCCGCGACGCGTTTGAGGAGCCGGTGCGGGTGCGTCAGCAGACCCTCCTCGACCGGCGAGTACGCGATGATCGGCCGACGCCGCTTGCGCATCCACGGGACGAGATCCCACTCGATGCCGCGTCGTTCGAGGTTGTACAGGACCTGGTTCGTCACGATGCGCTCGAGGCCACCTTTGATCCGGGCGAGCTCCTCCATGTCGTCGACGTCGAAATTGCTCACGCCCGCATAACGGATCTTCTTCGCCTCGAGGAGATCCTCGAATCCGGCGAGCGTCTCCCGGAGTGGCACCTCGCCGCGCCAGTGAAGAAGGTAGAGGTCGATCTGCTCGGTATTGAGCCGGCGGAGGCTGCGGTCGCAGGTCGCGGCCATCCGCTCGCGCGTGGCGTTCTGTGGATAGAACTTCGTCACGACGAACACCTGATCGCGGCGGCCCGCGATCGCCTCGCCGACGACGCGCTCGGCGCCGCCATCTGCATACATCTCCGCCGTGTCGATAAGGTTCATTCCGAGATCGATCCCGGTGCGCAACGCGGCGACTTCGCTCGGGCGCTTGCTCTTGTCTTCTCCCATACGCCACGTGCCCTGGCCGAGCACGGGTATGGTCTCGCCGCCGGGGAGCGTCGCGGAACGAATACGCGTCATCGCATGAAACATCGAGCACGAGCTGTGCCGCTCTACAAGGACCGGCGCGCCTTCATCATCACGTAATAGAAGAACCCGCCGATGAGCAACACCGGCAGCAAGCTCAGGATGATCGATCCGATGACGCTCACAGGCTGACTCTCCGACGTGTACCTGAGCTCGATGGTCTGCGAAGGGTTCGCCGCGTTGTATTCGGTGATGGCGCGAGCGAGGATGGTGTCCGGCTGGGCGACCGTCGTTCGTTCCGTCAAGCCGTTCCTGAGCTCAAGTGTCGCCTTCGATCCGGCGATGGTCACCGCTCGTACCTGACCCGCGTTGATGTCCCGAAGCGCCTGAGTGAGGTCCACATCTGGCACCGTCGGAGTCTGCGAGCGGTATGCGTAGAGCAGCGCGAGTCCCATGACGACGAGCAGGAGCGTGAGGATCCCGCTCTGCAGAAAGTGGGATCGTGGCGCCGCACCGAGGCTGCCTTGCGACCCGGCGGGAACGGCGAAACTGCCCGACTCACGGAATCCGCCACAGCGGCACGGAGCGCCACCGACCTCGCGGTAGCAGGGTCGTTCGATCGGCGGATCGGCACGAAGGCGGGCACGGACCGCGTCCCGGTCGTGCCAGTCGCGGGTGTGACCACAGGTATCGCAGATCGCTCGCGCCTCGAGCATGGGCGAACTTTAGCGAGCCGCGCGGCTCAGTGGATCCAGGAGAGCGTGCACATGTCCGGACAGCCGAGCGCGAGCTTCGTCGCGTAGGTCAGGTCGAACTCGCGGCTCAGGATCGTGGGGCCGCGGTCGACGACCGGGATGGTCACCTCGTTCACGCCGTATTTGAGATGCACGAGCGTGCCGCACGGGAGCGTGCGGTGGGCGACGCCTTGCAGCGTTGTCGTGAGCGTCAGTCCACACGCGGTCCGGTTCCCGTAGAGGCCGGGACCGTAGTACGACGCGACGACGGTGGTCGTCGTCGTGGCGGGGGGTACAACCGGCGGAGGCGGTGCCGTTCCGTCAGTGTTCAGCACGGTGACCACCCAGAACACGCCGAAGTCCTCCATCCACTGCGCGCCTTCGATGAGCGGACGAAGGGCGACGCGAAACGTACCCGGCACCGGCGGCGCGACGACCTGGAATTGGAACCACGCGATCTGATTTGGCCCGACGTACGGCGCGGGCTGCATCGCCAATCGGTTGTAGCGCGGCCATCCCGTCGCCGGCGAGCCCATCGTTCCATCTCCACCGAGAATGCTCGCCGAATCTTGACCCGGCTCAGGCGTCCATGTGCCGAGATACGCTGTCTCGCCCATCCGCCCGGCGACCCAACCGCGCGATCCGCTGTTGTAGAAGGCGACCGTCGCGGTCGCTTTCGTTCCCATGCACAGCGACATGTAGCCGCTCTGTCCGTACCACGACGCGTGGAAGCCCGCCATGCCGCTCGGCGTGCGAGCCGGCGGCGCGATGCCTGGTCCCACGCTGCTCGTGCATGTCGCCGCCCTCGAGCCGTAGGTCGGCATGAGCGCACCGACGAGCGCAAAGACGAATAGAAGGTTGCGAACCCTACCCACGACACGTCTAACGCATTGGCCCGGTCAGCGATATGTGAAAGTTGCGGAGCGGTGTCTGCGGATCGTTACTTCCAGCGATGCCCGACGAGCCCCGCCTCGAATGATCGCTTGTCCAGTCGGGTCAGGCGCTTTGCCATCGACGGCCGCAGAAGTGGCGTGTGCGAGATCGTGAGGAGGTACTCCGGAATGAACCAGACCTCTTTGTCCGTAGTCATCCAGGCACGATCGTCGAATCGCGCGAGATTCACCGGCCGCGAGAACGTGCGGAGCGTTCGCTCGCGCCGGAGGTTGAAGTACGCGTAGAAGTAGCTCATCACGAGCTCGCGTAACGTGCGATGGATGGGCTCACGCCATGCGAGGCCGGCGTAGTTCGACTTGGCGATCGCGCCCCAGTGTCCGCGAACCTTGAACACCGCGACAACGTGATCGGTGTCATGTTCGGCCTCGAGGTCGAGGAGGAGCGGGGGAAAACCGAGTACGCGGAGCCCCGCCGCGGCGAAGATCGCCGCCTCGAGACAGTGCGCCGTCCGTTCGTGCAGAACGCGTCGCGGCGACCACGCGGTCGTGCCGAGGTGATAGGGCAGGTCATCGAGGAGCCGTTGGACGCCGTACGGCGTCTTGAGCGCGCGTAGGGTACGCAGCTCCGCCGGCGTGAAATCATTCACACGGAACATTCTTGTGGATAAGAAGAGCCGCCGGAGCATCGACGTTGTCCTCGCAGAAGCGCAGGCACGGCTGCGGCGCCTCTCGCCGGTCGAAGCCGCCGCGGAGATATCCGAGGGGTGGACGCTCGTCGACACCCGCGACGGCGAAGTGATGGCGCGCGACGGCGCCATCCCCGGCGCTCTGTGCATAGCGCTGAGCTCACCGGTCGCGAAGACCGGCTCATCCTCATCTGCCGCGACGGCTTCTCCTCAAGCCTCGCCGCGGTCCGCCTGCGCGAGCTCGGGTTCACCGAGACCACGGACGTGATCGGCGGCTTCGGCGCGTGGGTGGCAGCGGGTCTTCCCGTGGAGAGATGAGCGCCAGAGCAGGGGTCGGGCTTCCAGGGACCGTGACGATGCGCGAGGCGGAGCGGCTCGCGGCCGAGGCCGAGAACGCCGGTGCCTCGAGCGTCTGGGTCACGGACGTGCGGCGTGAGCCATACCTCAGCTCGGCGGCGGTGTTGCGAGCGACGACGCGTGTCACCGTGGGCACCGATGTCGCGGTCGCGTTCTCTCGTTCGCCCGCGGCCACGGCGCAGGCGGCCTGGGATCTCGCCGGATACGGAAACGGGCGGTTCGTTCTCGGACTGGGGAGCCAGGTCGGACCGACACTGCTCTCGCGCTTCGGCGTCGAGGCGGACCGTCCCGCCGCGCGCCTCCGCGATTACGTGCTGGCGGTGCGGGCGTGCTGGGACGCGTATCGAAAAGGCCGCGGCCGGTACGACGGTGAGTTCTACGCGATCCGGCAGCCGGTCTTCTCGCCCGGGTCCGACGATCCGTGGCCGACGATCCCGCTCTACGTCGCCGGTGTGAACCCGGTGATGACGGCGGTGGCCGGCGAGGTCGCGGATGGCTTCGCCGCGCACATGTTCTGCACGCCTACATATCTCGACAGGATCCTTCGGCCGGCGCTCGCGCGCGGCGCAGCCCGGGCGAACCGATCCGCTCCCCCGGTCCTGATGCCGCTCGTCGTCGGGCGCGACCGCGCCTCGCTCGCTCTTCAGATGACGACCTACACCGTGCCCGCATATCGCCGCGTGCTCGACGAGTCCGGCCTCGGTGCAGAGGCGGATGCCATCCTCGCGGCCATCGCGGATCGCCGCCGCACCGAGGCCGCCGGCATCATCGAAGAGCACTGCCTCGACCAGCTCGGCGTCGCCGTCCTCGACGATCTCCCCGGGCGGATGCGCCTCTGGACAGCCCACGCCGATCTCATCGGGCTGACCGTGCCCTGGTATGGGCTGGACCGCGACGCCCAAGTCGCGCTCTTTCGCGATGTGCTGCGTGCCGTGGAACGGATGTAATCTCCGCCGATGCCGTTCAAGAGCCAGGCGCAGCGGCGTAAGTTCGCGGAGCTACTCGTGAAGGGCGAGATCTCGAAAGAGACCTACGAGGAATGGAACCGCGACACCGGGCGCAAGAAGCTTCCCGAACGCGTGAAGCCCAAGGCCAAAGCCAAGAAGAAGACGACCCCGCGCGCGAAGGCCAAGACCCGCAAGCCCAAGAGCCGAACCCGCTCCTAGCCGCGCCCGGTCTCCGCTGGCCGGTGGTTCCGTTCCCCTTGACGATCGACCGCTAACTAGACTCTCGGCAAGTGGCCCGGATCGTCGACCTCCTTGCGGCCGGGCGAACCATTTCATTCGAATTCTTTCCACCCAAAGACAACGAGGAGCAGCGCCTGCTCACGCGGACGATCGCCGATCTGCAGCCGCTCCGACCGTCATTTGTCTCGGTCACCTACCGCGGCGGACGCATATCGCGCGAGCGGACGACCCGCGTCGTCGTGGACCTCCTGCGAACGACCGACCTCACGCCGATGCCGCACCTGACCTGCGTGGCCCATCCGCGGTTCGAGCTGGGCGAGATCATCGGGGGCTTTCGGGCGGCCGGACTCGAGAACCTACTCGCGCTTGGCGGCGATCCACTTCCCGAAGAGGAGTCGTACAAGGAGCTCGAGTACGCGTCGCAGCTGGTCGAGCTCGGCCGCAGGCTCGGCTTCGAGTCGATCGGGGTGGCGGCTCATCCGGCCGGCCATCCGCGTTCGCCCGACCTCGTGTCGGATCGGCGGTATCTCGCCGCGAAGATGACCCTCGCCGACTTCGCGATCACGCAGTTCTTCTTCAAGGTGGAGGAATACCAGCGGCTGCGAGATGAAATGGCCGCGCTCGGGATGAACAAGCCGATCATCGCGGGCATCATGCCGATCACTTCGCTCACCTCGGTCCAGCGGATGGCGCAGCTATCGGGGTATGCGGTACCCGACGACATCGTTCGGCTCGTCGAGGCCGGCGGCGACGATCGCGATGAGATCCGCAAGCGCGGGATCGCCGTCGCTACGCAGCTCTGCCGCGATCTGCTCGACGCGGGCGTGCCCGGCTTGCACTTCTACACGCTGAACTTCTCGAAGGCGACGCGCGAGATCTACACGGACCTCGGGCTCGAGAGGTAGCTAGGCGGCGCGCTGCGGAACCGCGACGGCCTCGCGGAGGAACGCCAGGCTCGCCTCGGCGAGCTCGCGCCGGCGCGCGTCGACGGTGATCGCGTGGCCCGTTCCCTCGAGGTAGAGCGTCGTGACCGGTCCACCCAGACGCGCCGCGAGATCGCGCGCGTACTGGACCGGAACGAGCCGGTCGGATACGGCGTGCGCGACGAACGCGGGGCAGCGGATCTCGCCGAGGCGCCGGCGGACCAGGCCGATCCCGTGAATGAGCTCGGCAACGGCCCGCACGGGCGCGGGGTCGTAGCACTTCGCGCCCGCGTTCAGGTCGACGAGGTCGCTCGCCGGCGACGGCACCTGCCGGATCACGCGCCAGACATACGGCGCGAGGTATGCGATGGGGTTGCCCATCCCGAGCGCGGTGGCGCAAAGAAGAACCGCGGAGGGCTTGCGTCGAAGCGCGATGTCGAGTGTCATCGTCGCACCCGCGGAGAGACCGCCGACGACGACCTGATCGTGGTCGCGGGCGAGCTCGTCGTACGCGGCGAGCGCCGACGACATCCAGTCCTCCCAACAGAGTGAATCCATGTCCGACGGACGCGTTCCGCGGCCTGGCAGGAGCGGGACACTCACCGTGTAGCCGTCGGCGACGAGAGCGTCCCTCATGTAGTGCATGTCGACGGGAGTACCCGTGAGGCCATGGAGCAGCAGCACCGCCGTATCCGGCCGGCTCGACGAGACCGAATGACCGTGCCTGCGCACGGCTGATATCCAGGCACGCAGCATGCCTATTGAGTTAACGGCGCGTAACCGGGATTGAGGCATCGGCGCGGCCTCAACTAGCTCTTAATCGCTATCCATCCCCCCGAATGGGGGAGCCTCCGAGGGCACGTCGTTTGCAATTCTTGGGGGCATGCGGGTGCAGGTGGCCCCGTGTGAGCGATACCGCCTCCGCGTCACGACCTGGGGCAGCGGCGCAGCACCGCATGCCGTCGTCCTTCCGGGAATCTCCGCCGACTGGCGCGCGCTGGCGCCACAGATCCGGGCTCTCCGCCGGTTGGGATGGACCGTCCACGTCGTCGATCTTCCCGGCTTTGCACTCCGGCCCGCGCTCAAAGCCTCCGACGCGAACGTCGTCCAGCTTGCCGAATACGTCGCCCGTGTCATCACGCAGCTCGGGATCCCGCCCGCGCTGGTCCTTGGACACTCGCTCGGTGGCGGCGTCGCGATGCACCTCGCCATCCGCCGACCCGAGCTCGTGCGCGGCCTCGTCCTCATCGCGCCGGTCGGGCTCGGCGTCTCGCTGCACTGGATCTACAAGCTGTACTGCGTCCCGCTCCTCGGCCGCGCCCTCCTCCGACCGAGCGTGCTGCGGGCGTCGTCGATACGCCGCTTCCTGGTGGGGAGTCGCCGTCGCGATGACGCCCGATTCATCGCGCGGCTTGTCCGGCACGGGACGCGGGCACGCCCGCGCACGCTCTCCGCGCGCGCGATCATCTGGGCCAACCAGCCCCGGCGCTGGAACAAGGCGCGTGCGCTCCTCCCCGGTGGCGAGCAGCGGGGCATACGGATCGACGGTCGGCTGGCCGAGCTCAGCAAGATCCCCACGCTCGTCCTGTGGGGCGACGAGGACCGGGTGATCTCCGCGACCGACGCTCGGCGGTGCAAAGAGCTGCCGCTCGCTCAGGTGCGGATCGCGCACGGAGTCGGCCATTCGCTTCCGCTCGAGGTCGCGGCGTGGGCTAACGGTCACATCGCCAAGTTCGTCGCCGGGCTCACCACCACCGAGCTCCGCGCGGCCTGATCTAGGGCTCGGCCCGCTCCGACCGCCACTCGTCGATCCGCTCGAACACGCTGCCGTCGTCGAGGGCGACCGCCCGCCTGTTGCGCTCCGCGACCAGCCGCGCGGTCCGCGCGGCACGCTCGGCGAGCCGGCGGCGTTCCGGGATCTGGCGCGCTCGCTCGGCCAGGACCCGCGCGACGTGCGTGTGCGCGAGCGCCTCGGTGATCCGCTCGGCGTGGAGCAGGAGCGGTCGTTGGTCTTCATCGGTGAGCGGCACCCCGCGCAGGACGCCCGGGCCCTTCCGGCGAACGACGCGGGTCACGAGCGAACGCAGGGTCGCCACGATGTGGCCGCGCGCGGCGGCGAAGTCCGTTCCGGCGCGGCCGTCGAACGATGCCTTCGCGAGCAGGCGGCTCGGTCCGCCGCGAAGGAGCGACCGGGGGTGCTTCATCGTCCATTTCATGAGATCCCTGACTGCCATGAGCGACTGGATCTGTGACGTTCCTTCATAGATCGGCGTGATGAGGCTGTCCCGCATGAACCGCCCGACGTCGTACTCGTCGACGACGCCGACGCCACCGTGTATCTGAAGGGCGAGGCGGCAGACCCGGACCGCGCCCTCCGTCCCGTACCACTTCACCAAGGGAGTGAGCTCGCGCAGATCGCGGGCGGCCTGTTCGTCACGGCCGAAGAGCACGAGGTCCTGAAGGACCGCGGCGGTGTACGCGAGCGCCCGCGCGCCGGTGACCGTGGTCTCCATGTCGAGGAGCATCTCGGCGACCATAGGGTGCTCGCGGATCGGCTTTCCCATCTGGACGCGCTGCGCCGCGTACTCCGACGCCTTCTCGAGCGCCGCCGTAGCCACCCCGATGCCCTGTATGCCGACGCCGAGGCGCGACTCGTTCATGAACGTGAGGATCTGCTTCCAGCCGTCTCCGGGCTTACCGAGCGGAGTCGCGCGCGTTCCGTCGAAGAGCAGTGCGCAGGTCGGCGAGGCACGGATCACGAACTTGTGCTCGGCGCGCTCGACGACGTAGTTGTCGCCTTCGCGGTCGGCGATGAACATGCCGAGACCGTCGAGCCCGCTCGAGCCCGCGACCGACCGCGCGAGCACGATCACCATGTCGCCCTGCCCCGCCGAGATGAACTGCTTGCGACCCTGAAGGATCCAGCAGCCGTCCTGGCGTGGCGTCGCGGTCGTCGCGAGGCGGCCGACATCGGAGCCCGCCTGCGGTTCGGTCATCGCGACCGCGCCCATGATCTCGCCCTTCGCGAGCGGCGGGAGATAGCGCGCCTTCTGCTCGTCGGTGCCGAACCGGTAGATGAGCGCCGCGGGCGAGTTCCATCCGATCCCGTGCTGCACCTGCGTCGAGAGATCGGCACGCGCCAGCATCTCGCCGATCATCATCGTGACGGTGAAGGGAAGCCCCGCTCCACCGAAATCGGCTGGCACCGAAGGGGATGCCAGCCCCAGCTCCGCGAGACCGCGCAGGTTTTCCAGCATCGGCTCGTTCATCCGCACGAGGCCGTTCTCGCGGATGACGCCGATCGCGTCGACCTCGGCCGCTCGCGGGGCGATCTCCGTGGCGATGTACCGGCCCGCGAGGTCGAGCACCTCGCGCCAGGTCGACACGGTCCCGGCCACGTCGGCGCCCGGGCCTTCCACCGCGCCGACGACGCGCGCCCAGGGGATCACCTTGTCGAAGACCTCGACGAGATCCGGATTGCCGGTGAAGAAGTTCGTCGCGCTCACAGGGTGAAGAACGGCCGGCGCGACCGCAGCGATTCGGTCGGCGCGAGCCGATCGCCACGCGCCGCCGCCAGGCGCTCGAGCGCGGTAACGATCCGATGTCGCTGGGCGTCTGCGTACCGGAACGGTCCGCCGAGGAACGGAGGGAACCCGAGACCGAGGACCGCGCCGAGGTCACCCTCGGCCGGCGATCGCAGTACCCCTTCGTCGAGGCAGCGCACGGCCTCGTTCACGAAGGTGAGGGTCAACCGTTCGGCGATGTCGCCAGCCGCTGGATGTGTCGGCGCGCCGAGGAGCTCGCGCACCCGCGGGTTGGGCGTGCGGCGCCGCCCGTCGTAGCGGTAGAAGCCGCCGCCCTTGTGCTTGCCCTTGAAACCCTCGGCCACGAGCGCGTTCACGATCGTGGGTGCGGCGATACCGCGCGCTTTCGCGACGGTCTCGCCGGCGTGCCCGGCGACCTCGAGGCCGACCTCATCGACCAGCTGCAGCGGGCCGACCGGCCAGCCGAACTCGGTCATGGCACGGTCGATCGCCTCGATGGAATCGCCTTCGGAAAGCAGCGTGAACGCCTCGCCGATCATGGTCGATAGGACGCGCGTGGTGTAGAAGCCCGGACCGTCGCCGACGACGATGGCGGTCTTGCCCATCGCGATGGCCGCGGCGACCGCGGTCGCGACGGCGTCCGCGGCCGCGCCGGCCGGCCGGATCACCTCGATGAGCGGCATCTTGTGCACGGGTGAGAAGAAGTGCATGCCGACGATCCGTTCGGGTGACCGCGCCTCGCGGGCGATCTCCGCGATCGGCAATGCGGAGGTGTTCGATGCGATGACCGCCTCCGGCCGCAGCACCTGCTCGAGCTCGGCGATCACACGCCGTTTGGTCGCGATGTCTTCGAACACCGCCTCGATGACGAGATCGGCGCTGCGGAACCCGACCAGATCCGGTCCGCCGGTGACGCGCTCGGTGATCCGCGCGGCTTCGCGGCGCTCGAAGACGCCTTTCTTCGCCGCGTCGGCGGTGAGGGTGCGGATCGTCGACAGGCCCTTGGCGACCGCCGCGGCGTCGCGGTCGCGACCGCGGACGCGAAACCCTGATGCGGCCGCCACCTGTGCGATGCCCGAACCCATGAAGCCAAGACCGACGATGCCGACGTTCGCGATCGGGCGCGGCTTCCCGAGCCCTTCGAGCGCGGCCTTGCGCTGCCGCAGCGTGAGCATGACGAGCGCGGTCAGGCTGTGACCGGTCTCTCCGACGGCGAGGTCGCCGAACGAGCGCGCCTCGACGTCGAGGCCCGCGTCCATGCCCTTCGCGAGGCCGATCGCGACCGCGTTGATCGCCGCGAGCGGCGCCGGATACCGGCCCTTCGTTTCCGCGAGCGTCCGCGACCGCGCCTGTCGCAGCGCGAAGGCTCGCGCCGGCGCGAAGTGCGTAGCCGCTCGTTCGACGACCGTCGCGCCGCCTCTTGGCTTGCGTTTGGGGTCGCGGCCCGCGTGGTCGATCGCCGCCCGGAGCAGCACGGCCGGGTGGACCACTTCATCGATGACCCCGGCGCGGAGCGCGCGCTTGGGTGCGAGCTGCCGCGCGGTGAGGATCAGGTCGAGGGCGCGAGGAAGACCGATAAGCCGTGGCAGCCGCTGTGTCCCGCCGGCCGCGGGGATGAGGCCGAGGCGTGTCTCGGTCAGGCCGACACGAACGTTCGGGGCATCCGCGGCGATCCGCGTGTCGCAGGCGAGCGCGATCTCCAGGCCACCGCCGAGCGCCGGGCCGTTTATCGCCGCGACCGTGACGAACGGGAGAGCCGCGAGGTCGTTGAGCACGCGCTGCATCGAACGGCTCGCCTTCTCGATGTCGCTTTGCGATGTGCCTCCTCGGAGGAGCGACAGGTCGGCGCCGGCGACGTACTGATTCTTCTTGCCGCTCGCGATGACGAGACCGCGCGGAGCCGCCGCGCGTGCCGCGGCGATCGCCGCGGCGAAGTCCTCCATCATGCGTACGTCGATCGCGTTGACCGGATCGTCGGGCCGATCGATCACGATCTGCGCGACGCCCGAGGCGTCCGCCGGCACGAAGGTGACGGACGGCCGGCGGCTTCTCTCGACCTCGACGAGCTTCTCGGCCGGAGGAGGCGCGATCACGCGGCCCGCTCCAGGATGATCGCCGCGCCGTTGCCGCCCGCAGCGCACGCTGTCGCGAGGCCGTAGCGCGCGCCTCGCCGCCGCATCTCGTTCGCCAGGGTCAGCACGATGCGCGCGCCTGTGGCGCCGAAGGGATGGCCGAGAGCGATGGAGCCGCCCATGACGTTCAGCTTCTCAACGGGCACGCGGCCGACGCCGTTCTGCTCCAGGACCGCGAGCGTCGAGAGCACCTGGGCCGCGAATGCCTCATGCATCTCGAACAGATCGATGTCGTCGAGCGTAAGCCCCGCGCGCCCCAGCGCGATGGGGATCGCATAGGCCGGCGCGATGAGCAGCTGGTCCGCCGGGTCGACCGCGGCGTAGGCATAGCTGCGCACCGCGGCGAGAGCCTCGAGGCCGAGCGCTCGCGCGCGCGCTTCGCTCGCCAGCACGACCGCAGCGGCGCCGTCCGTGAGTGGGCTCGCGTTGCCTGCGGTGATCGTCCCGTGCTCGCGATCGAAGACCGGCCGGAGCGACGCCAGCTTCTCCGGCGTCGAGTCGCGCCGGATGTGGTTGTCCGCGGTGACCGCGTGCCCATCGAGGTACACCGGGCCGACTTCCCTGGCGAGGCGTCCGTCGTCCCAGCCCGCCGCCGCGAGCCGGTGGCTGCGCAGGGCCCAGGCGTCCTGATCCTCGCGGGAGACCGCGTTCATCGCGGCCATGCGCTCGGCCGATTCGCCCATGGTGAGTCCGGTCGAGGTCTCGCGGATCCCCGGCGCGACCGGTGCGATGTCCGACGCACGGACATCTGCAAGGCTTCGCGCCTTGGCCGGGAGGCTCTTCGCCTGCGACGCGGCGATCAGGCCGCGCGCCAGCCGGGGCGTCAGCGTGAGCGGGACGTTGGTGAGCGACTCGCTCCCGCCGGCGATGACCACGTCAGCGTTGCCGCCGGCGATGTGGTCGGCCGCGCTGGTGATCGCGACGCACGCCGACGCGCAGGCGAGTCCGACCGTGAACGCCGGGATCCGCGTCGGCATCGAGAGAGACAGGACGACCTCGCGTGCGAGGTTGTGATAAGCGACTGGCCGCGCGACATTTCCGAAGATCACCTCGTCGACCTGCCCCGGGTCGAGCTCCGTGCGGGCGAGCGCCTCGGACGTCGCGGCGCGAGCGAGATCGAGCACGTCGAGGTCGGCGAACTCGGTCCCCGCTCTGACAAACGGCGTTCGCGCGCCGCCGAGTATCAACACACGCGGCATTGCGCTTGCATGGCTAGCGATCAAGCGAGTTTCGACGTTATGAGCATGATGCAGTCGGCAGGCCAATGGGAAGCGGCATATGACCGTGGGGTCCCCAGGCGCCTGACCTATCCCAGGTTGCCACTTCACGCCCTCCTCGAACAGACCGCCCGCGAGCACCCGGACACCCCCGCGACCGTATTTGGTGGTGCCGTCGGCGGCCGCTGCATCGACGCGGCGATGACGTACCGGAATATCGACGACCTCGCCAACCGGTTCGCCGCCGGCCTCCAGGGGCTCGGCGTCCGCAAGGGCGACCGGGTCGCCCTTGTCCTTCCCAACTGCCCGCAGTTCGTCTACTCGTTCTTCGGAAGCCTCAAGGCAGGCGCCGTCGTTGTTCCGACCAATCCGCTCTACACGGTCCGCGAGCTCCACAACCAGCTCGCCGATTCGGGCGCGCGCGTCGTCGTTGTCCTCTCGCGTCTCTATCCACAGGTCGCTGAGGCCGCAATCGGGACGTCGGTCGAACGCATCGTCGTCACGAATGTGAAGGAGCATTTCCCAGTCGCGCTGCGGGTCCTTTTCACGGTGGCGCGCGAGCGGAAAGAAGGTCATCGCGTCGACATCAGCGGCGATGCGCGTGCGCTATGGCTCCGCGACATCCTCGCCAATAAGGGTGCGCGGATCCCGGTCGACGTCGCGCCCGCGGACCTTGCTGTCCTCCAATACACCGGCGGTACGACCGGCGTGCCGAAGGGCGCGATGCTGTCGCATCGAGCGCTCGTCGCGAACGTCCATCAATGCCGGGCGTGGCATGCGTCCGTCGCGGCGGGCGATCGGATCCTGGCGATCATGCCGTTTTTCCACGTCTACGGCCTCACCGTCGTCATGAATCTGGCGACCCTCAAGGCAATGACGATGGTCCTCATCCCCCGTCCGGATCTCGGTCACATTTTCCTCGCGATCGAAAAACACCGGCCCCGTTTCTTCCCGGGCGCCCCGCGGATTTACATCCTCCTCAACGAGTCACGCGACCTTGCGAAATACGACCTTCGGTCGATCGAGTGGTTCATGTCGGGCTCCGCGCCCCTCGCGGTCGAGGTCATGAAGCGGTTCGAGGATCTCACCGGCGGCAAGGTCCTCGAGGGGTACGGCCTGACCGAGGCGGCGCCGGTCACGCACTCGAACCCGCGCGAGGGAGTCCGCAAGCCGGGCTCGGTCGGCCTCCCGCTGCCGGACGTTGACTGCAAGATCGTCGACATCGAGACCGGAACGCGCGAGGTGGGTGCGGGCGAGGCGGGGGAGCTGTGTCTTCGCGGCCCGAACATCATGGACGGCTACTGGCAGCGGCCCGACGAGACCGCCGCGGTCATCCGCGACGGCTGGCTGCGCACAGGTGACATCGTCCGCATGGACGAGGACGGCTACTTCTACGTCGTCGACCGTGTGAAAGAGATGATCATCGTCTCCGGCTTCAAGGTGTACCCGCGCGAGGTCGACGAGGTCCTGTACGCGCATCCCGCCGTTCTGGAAGCCGCCGCGGTCGGCGTGCCGCATCCGTCGAAGGGCGAGGTGGTGAAGGCATTCGTCGTGCTCCGACCCGGCAACACCGCGACCGCGCAGGAGCTCGTCGACCACTGCCGCGCGAATCTGGCCCCGTACAAGGTCCCTGTCGAGATCGTGTTTCGCGCCGAGCTGCCGAAGACGCTCATCGGGAAAGTTCTGCGTCGACAGCTCGCCGCGGAAGAGCCCGGCGTCGCCATCGTCCCGCTGCCGCGCGCGGGCTGAGGCCCGCTAGCCGGCTCGCTGTCTCAGCAGGTCCAGGATCTGGTTCTGGCCGTTCAGGATCTGGATCTGCTGCGCCGACATCCGATGGAGCGCGGTCAAGGTCTCGTGGTCGGCCTCGGCACGCGCGTCCTGCGCCGCGGAGATCACCTTCTGTCCGACGATGATGATCGGCAGCAGGACGAGCTGCAGGAAGTTCGACGAGAGCCAGTTCACGAGGACCGTCGGCGATCCCTGCTGGATCGCAGCAGGCAACGCGACCAGCGCGATGAGCGTGAACACATAAGCGCAGTACATCGTCCCGACGATCTTCGTGATCCTGACGGCTATCGCCGCGTTGAGGCGACCCATCGGGCCGGTCCCGTGGACACGAGCATGGATCTCGTCGGCGCGCACCAGCTTCGGAACGTGTACTAAGGGGTTTGTCATTTCGGTCGTCTGTCTCCTCGCTGTCTCTGGATTCGAGCGGGAGACTACCTTCGCGGCCGGCGGCGCCCTTGGCTTACGGTTTCGTCCAGCCGACCGGTAGGAGCATGGCTCCGTCCAGCGTCGGGTAGTAGACCTGCCAGCCGTAATACCCACGGTAGGCGGTGGGGTCGGCTTTCATCACGTTCCCGTAGTCGATCAGCGCGTTGACGTACGCCTGCGAATGGTTGTAGGCGAAGAGGGCCTTCTGCATGTTGTCCGGCGCGCCCGCAGCTTTGAGGTAGCGTGCCGCGCCGAGGATCGCGTCGTG
Source organism: Chloroflexota bacterium (assembly GCA_005883775.1). Taxonomy (GTDB): domain Bacteria; phylum Chloroflexota; class Limnocylindria; order P2-11E; family P2-11E; genus 3-1-20CM-2-70-9. Next base: position 16,066 of record VBEU01000057.1, read on the forward strand.
ATCGTCGTTGATGTCGCCCCCGTCGCCGTACTGCGCCCACGTCGCAGGGATGAACTGCATCGGTCCTTGAGCGCCGGCACTCGAGAGCCCATGGATGCGGCCCATGCGGCTCTCGACCAGATGGACCGACGCGAGGTAATACCAGGGCACACCGAACTCGGTCTCGGCTTCCTTGTAGAAGGCGAGGAGGTCTTCGATCGGCGCTGGAGCGACGATCTTCCAGTCGGGAAGGCTCTTCGGGATCGGTCCGCTCAGGAGTCGGAGCTGCTTCCCGGCCTCGAGGCTGCCGTTCACTGCCGCGCGGGTCGTCTCGGGCAGCGCTCCGAGGACGGCGTCCTTCCACTCGGGGTAGTCCTGCAGCCGGCTGTAGTCGAGCTGTTGCATGTGGCCCAGCCACGCGAGCTCCGGGTCTTTCACGTTCGGATCGCGGAGCGCCGCTTCGACCATCGCGAGTTGTATCGCGAGGGCGGCCGCGTCATTCGCCGGCGCGGGA
>VBEU01000174.1 GCA_005883775.1 Chloroflexota bacterium
CGAGAGAATGCTGCCGCGGCATGTCGACGAGCCATCCGAAGCCCACGAGCGCCATGACCGACACGAAGACCCAAACGCCGCGCACGAACCAGGTCCGGCCCGGCATCGGCGCGACCGCGTCGTCACGACCGGTCCCGACGACGGCGACGAGAAGGATCGCGATCGCCAGGCCGATCCCGAGCACCACCGCACCGACCCCCGGGCGCCCGGGATGCGTGAGGATGATGCTGTTGACGATCCCGGCGTAATAGAGCGCGGCGCCGGCCACGGCCACCGCCGCGATGCGGGCGAGGGCGCGCACGGGCTAGAGCGGCTGCCGTGCTACGACGCCGCCCCCGATGACCTCATCGCCGTCGTAAAAGACGGCAGCCTGGCCCGGCGCCACAAGCGCCGGAGCCGCGAGGTCGAGCGTCGCGTGGCTTCGATCCACGTCGACGTATGCGGCAAGTGGGATGCCGCGGTACCGCAGGACCGCGTTCGTCGCGAAGCGGGACGAAGGCGGCTCGCCCGCGACGAACTGGAGGTCGGTCAGCACGTATGTCGTCCTCGCTATCTCGGCACGCGTGCCAACGACCGCCGCGCGCCTCTCGGTGTCGAGGCGGAGCACGTACAGGCGCTCGCCCGTCGCGACTCCCACACCGGTCCGCTGGCCGACGGTGAGCGCGCCGATGCCCGCGTGGGTGCCGATCTGCGTCCCGTCGGCCCGCTCGACCGGTCCGGGAACGAACGCCTCGGGTGCACGTTCGCGCACGAGCTCGCGGTAATCCCCCGGCGCGAAGCAGATATCCATACTCTCGGCCTTCGTCGCCGTCGCAAGACCGAAGCGCGCCGCGATCGCGCGGGTCTCCGACTTGTCGCGCAGCTCGCCGATGGGAAACTCGATCCGGGCCAGCTCACGCTGTCCGAGCATGTAGAGCGCGTAGGACTGGTCCTTCGATGCGTCACGAGCGCGCAGCAGATGGCGTCGGCCGTCCTCCCCCGTCGTAGCGCGCGCGTAATGCCCGGTCGCGAGTCGATCTCCGCCGAACTTGCGCACGACGTCGTGCAGCAGCGCGTCGAACTTCACGTGCTGGTTGCACGAGACGCAGGGGTTGGGTGTCTCGCCACTGGCGTACGCGTCGACGAAGCGATCGACGACGCGCTCACCGAACACGTCCGCGTAGTCGAGGGCGTAGAACGGGATGCCGAGCGCGGCGGCCGCGCGGCGCGCGTCCTCCCCGGCCTCGTCCGTCCCACAGCAGCGCGGCGCGTCGATGTCGCCGCCCGATGGCACGAGCCGCATCCATACGCCGACGACGTCCTCGCCGCGCTCCGCAAGGATCGCCGCCGCGACCGACGAGTCGACGCCTCCGCTCATCGCGACGAAGACCCGGCTCATGCGATCGCCTTCACGTGCGCGTCGACGATCGCGGCGCGCAGCGCGCCGATCGTTGTGAGCACGCAACGCTCGTGCTCTTCGTCCACAGGCCCGATCTGACCAGTGATGTCCGCCGCGCTGATCGCCAGAGCTTCACTTCGGGCGCGCCCGCGGGCGAGCCGCGTGAGGGCCGCCGATGCCTTGGTCGACACCTCGCAGCCGGCTGCGGTCACGCGCGCCTCCATGACGATGCCGCCCTCGAGATCCACTTCGATCTTCACCCGGTCGCCATCACGCGGATTCGCGTCGCTGCCGAAGCCGCGGGTCAAACCGCCACCGCGGCGGAATCGCGCAGCCGCGCCACGACGCCGGCGAGCGCGTCGACGAACCGGTCGACATCCGCAGCCGTGGTCGATCTGCCGACCGTTACGCGCAGCGAGCCCTTCGCAAGCTCGCGATCGATCCCGAGCGCGAGCAGGACCTGCGAGGGCTCGGTCTCGCCGGAGGTGCACGCCGAACCGCTCGACACGGCGAACCCCTCGAGGTCGAGGGCCACGATGAGCGATTCGCCCTCCGTCCCGGGGATGCAGAAGGAGGCGTTGTTCGGAAGGCGCTCCGTCGGGTGCCCGTTCAGCACCGCGTCGGGAACGCGCGCCCGCACTCCGGCGATGACCCGGTCGCGGAGCGTCGCCTGGCGCGGCGACTCCGTCGGGCGGTGGTCGCGCGCGATGCGCATCGCAGCGCCCAGGCCGACGATCCCCGCCACGTTCTCGGTCCCGGTGCGCCGGCCCTTTTCCTGGCCGCCGCCGGTCTGCATCGTCGCGATGCGCGTCCCGCGGCGCACGTACAGCGCGCCGACGCCCTTCGGTCCGTAGAACTTGTGCGCGTTGATCGAGAGGAGGTCCACCGGTATCTCGCGCACGTCGAGCTCCAGGGCCCCGACCGTCTGGACGGCGTCGCTGTGGAACGTCACGCCCTCCTCGCGGCAGACGGCGCCGATCTTCGCGATCGGCTCGATCGTGCCGATCTCGTTGTTCGCGTGCATGACCGAGACGAGCGAGGTGCGGTCGTCGATCGCATCGCGGATCGCCTCGGGGTGGACGACCCCGTAGCGATCCACTCCGACCACATCGATGCGCACGTGCTCGTGCAGCTCGAGGTCACGTGCGGTGTCGATCACCGCGTGATGCTCGATGGCGGTCGTGATGAGCCCGTCACGTCCGTCCTGAACCTTCAGCACGCCCCGCAGCGCGAGGTTGTCGGCCTCGGTGCCGCCGCTCGTGAACACGATCTCGCTCGGGTCGGCACCGATCGCTGCGGCGACCTCATCGCGCGCGCGGTCCACGGCGGCGCGCGCGGCACGGCCCTCGGCATAGATGCTCGACGGATTGCCGTGCGTCTCGCGGAGCACACGGGCCATCGCCTCTGCGACCTCAGGGTCTACGGGAGTGGTCGCGGCGTGATCCAGATACACGCGGTCCATAAGTGAAAGTCTATTGCCGCCCGGCGATACTGGACCGGATGCGCGCGAAGTTCCTCGCCGCGATCGTCTTTATCGCCGCATGTACGCCGCCGGCCGTAGCCGTCTCGCCATCCGTCGCGCCATCGTTTGACGCGTCGTCCGCGCCGACTCCTTCACCGACACCGTCGGCGGCAGGTTTTGCGGATGCCCCGCCAGGTGCCGATTGGCCGGCGGTCGTGGTGTACACGGTGACGAACGACGGGGTTGCTCACGAGGTTTCGAGGGCCGGCACGACGGATGTCGGCCGGGTCTGCGAGGGGCCGGGCGCTCTGGGCATGCTCGCCCGAGCTGACGGCGCAGCCTTTCTCGTTCGCTGCATCGGATCGTCGACAGACGAGGACGCGCTCGCGATCCTCGATGTAGCGAGTGGGCGCGTGACGCACCTCGGCGCCCATCCAATGAGCTCTTTCTCACTCGCGTGGTCTCCCGATGGTCGCTCGGTGGCATTCTTCAAGCTCGGGGATTGCCCGATGCCTGCCCCGGTATGCCAAACCCGCGCCGTGATCGCCGACGTGTCGACCGGAGCCGAGCGGGAGATCCTCCCGAGCGACTACCACCTCGGCACTCAGCTCACCTGGACAAACGATGGCCTGCGGATGTTCCAGCCGGAATGCGCCGAGGCCGGATGCTTTCCTCCGGAGCGAGTGGGTACGTTCCTCTGGGACGGTGCGCGCTTCAACAAGATCTCCGACATGAGGCTGATCGCCAGCGACCGCGCGCGGTTCTCGCTATAT
>VBEU01000074.1:0-4767 GCA_005883775.1 Chloroflexota bacterium
AGTACACCGTCGAGCTGGCGAGATTCGTCGCGGCGACTGTCCCTACGAGGACAGCAACACCGAGCGCCGCAATGATCAGGACGCGGCGCGCTCCAATTCTTTCAAGCACCGCGCGCGCGCAGTGAGATGAGGTAGACGAATAGCGCGCTCCACACGATCGCGAACGCGGCGACGATAAAGCCTAGGTTCGCGTCCACAGCCGTCCCTGACGCGCGAGCTCGAGCGAGACCCGTGCTGACATGAAGTACGCGTAGACGAGCGTGTATGCGCCGAGCGACACCATAAGCGTCACGAGCATCGGCGTATCGAGCGCGGGCGAGCCCGCGATACGCAGGACGGTCGGAAGCTGATGCAGCGAGTTTGCCCAAAGCACCGAGAGGTGAACGATCGGGACGTCGATGACGGCGACGATCCCGAAGACCGCGGCGCGGGTCGCGCGGCGTGAGAAGTCCGTCGAGAGTCCGCGCAAGAGCAGATAGCCGACGTACATCACGAACATGATCGCGGTTGTCACGAGCCGCGGCTCCCAGGTCCACCACACTCCCCAGGTCGGCTTTGCCCAGATCGAGCCCGCGACGAGGAAGAGGCCGGTGAAGAGCACACCGATCTCTGCCGACGCGACGGCGACCGCGTCGAAGAAAGGCCGCTTCGTCCACAGCCAAGCCACAGAGGCGAGGAGCACGACCACGAACGCGAGGTACGCGAGCCACGCCAAGGGTACGTGGACGTAGAGAATCCGATAGACGTCGCCCTGCACCGCGTCGGTGGGCGCCCAAAAGAGCGCCATCGCGCTCGCCACGACGAACGACGCGGCGGCAGCGATGCCGAGCCAAGGACGGATGCGCGGCAACGGCGTTCCGCGCGGGATGGTGGTTTCAATCACTCGATGGCCGCTGGAACGATGGTAAGGCCGACGACCGTGTACACAACCGCGAAGGCGAAGAGCAGACCGGCCCACGAGAGAGCTCCGAGAGCGTCGCCGGTGAGCGCCGCGCTCGTACCGCGCGTCGCCGCCACCAGCTGCGGCACGAGGACCGGGAGAGCAAGGATCGGAACGAGCGCGGCTCGCGCGCGCAGACGAAGCGCGAGAACGACATCCACGACGACGATCGGTGGAAGCGCGACGACACCGAGGAGAACCACCACGAGAAGATGCAGCGGCAGCGCGACCGGAAGATCGAGGAGCACGAGCGAGAGAAGGCCACCGATCGCTGCCACGAGGACAAGGACGACCGCGAGGGAGAGGACCTTTCCGCCAAAGAGCGCGTCGCGTCCGCCGGGGAGGGCGACGAGGCCCTCCAGCGCGTCGTCCTCGAGCTCGCGATCGAATGACCGCATCGTCGCGAGGATCGTCGCGAACGCGAGCGCCAGCCAGAAGAGGGCTGAGGCGACGTCGGCATCGCGCGCGATCTGCGGACCGACGACGAGGCTTTCGAGGAGCACGAGGACGGCGATGAACGTCACCGCCGCAACGACGCCATCGGGTTGCCTCCGCTCGGCTCGCAGCTCGCGAGCCGCGACGAGAGCGATCCTGTCGATCACGCGGCCGTCGCGGCGCCATAGTCGATCGCGATCCGGGCGCGGGCGAGCTCGTCGAGCTCGGGATGCGCGTGCGTCGCGACGACGATCGTGCGCCCGTCCTCACGCGCGTGCGCGATCGATTGTCTCAGCCGGTTCACACCAGCGTCATCCAGATCGGCGAATGGCTCGTCCATCAGGAGGAGAGGGACGCGCTCGGTTTCGACCCGCGCCAGAGCTGCGCGACGGCGCTCGCCGGCAGAGAGACGCTCGACGGGACGGTCCATAACCTCCCCGACGCCCCACGCGCGTAGTGCGCCATCGATGCCGCGCGTGTCGCCGCCACGGAACCGCGCGAAGAACTCGAGGTTCTCGCGGGCGGTGAGCCCGCGCAGCAGCATCGGGCGGTGGCCGATGTAGAGGACGTCCCCAAAGACGTGGCGATCGCCGCGCGCGAGGGGCACGAGACCGGCCAGGGCCCGAAGGAGCGTCGTCTTGCCCGAGCCGTTCGGTCCGCGCACGAGCGTCAGGCCCGGGCCGACCGCGACACTGACTGCGCGGAGGATCACGCGATCGTGCGCTCGCAGCGCTCCTCGTGGCATGCGCTCCCGAAGCGCCGGCAACAGAGCCGGTGGCCAGGGGTCGGCAGCTCTACCACTCGCTGGGCTGCGCCAACTGCCACGAGCCGAACCTTTTCGGACAGCGTCTCGGACCCCCGCTTGAGCGCATCGGAACCGTCGCTGAAACGCGCCGCCCGGGCCTCTCCGCCGAGGAGTACATCCGCCAATCGATCCTCGACCCAGGCGCGTACGTCGTACCGGGGTACCAGGACTCGATGCCGCGGGATTTGGGCCGAGACCTCTCGCCTACCGACCTTGGGGCCCTCGTCGCCTACCTTCTGTCTCTCAAGTGAAGCCGGCTCCTAACACCCTTCCAGCCGACCCCGTTAGCCCCGATGGACCGGGCGACGAGGACCGAAACCTCGCCCTACGCGCCGGAAAGGGGGACGCGGCCGCCTTCGGAGCGCTCTACGACCGCTACGTCGAGGCCGTGTACCGATACGTGTTCTACCGAGTGAGGAACGACGCGGACGCCGAGGACCTCGTGAGCGACGTGTTCATGCGCGCGCTCCGGGCGATCCCGCGCTACGAGCCGCGGGTGGCTTTCCTCGCCTGGCTGTACCGCATCGCGCGGAACGCTGTCATCGACCGCGCCCGGCGCTCCCGGACCCAGATCTCGTTCGAGGACGCGCTTGCGCACCCCGGTGTCGACCAGGTCGTGGAGCCCGACGCGTCGATCCTCGCGCTCTCCGACAAAGAGGCCGTCCGCGGCGCGCTCGCGAAGCTCACGCCGCTGCAGCAAGAAGTCATCGTTCTCCGCTTCGTCGAGGGGTACAGCACACACGAGATCGCGGACCTCGTCGGCAAGCGTGAGGGGACCGTGCGCGGGATCCAGTTCCGCGCGCTCGAGGCGCTTCGCGCGCTCATTCCGTCTCGCGAGGCTCTGGCATGAACGAGCGGCGCCCGCCCGTTCTCGAGCGGCCGGTCATGCGCGAGCGGTTCCGGAAGGAGCTCCGCGGGCGGCTCATGTCCGAGGCCGCAATCGTCCTTGCGCCCCGCCCGTCCTGGTTCTCGTTCCCGGCGATCCTTCGTCCCGCACTTGCGGCGGCTGCCATCCTCGTGCTGGTGCTCGCCGGCGCGACGAACGCCGCCGCGTCCAGTCTTCCCGGCGATCCGCTTTACGCCGTAAAGCGTACGAGCGAAGACGTTCAGCTCGCCCTGACGTTCGATGAAGTGGCTCGCATGCAGCTGCTTGCGCGCCTCGCCGACCGTCGCCTCGAGGAGCTCGCCGAGATCGCCAAGGAGCGTCCGTCGTCGGCGCCGACCGCGACTCAGGAGTACGCCGACGCGGTCGAGCGCTTCGCGAACGCGCTCGACGATGTCCGCAATGCCGATAACGAAGACAAGCGAAACGCGGCGCAGGCGCTTGCCGAAGCGGCTCGCGAGAAGCACAAGGCCGTCCTCGACGCCGTCAAGGACCGCCTTCCGCAGGTCGATCAGAACGACGTGCAGAAGGTGATCGACCGGGAAGAGGAACGGACCGCACCGAATGACAACCCAGGCCGCGGTGGACAGGGCGGCGGGCGGCCATCGAACGTTCCGGCGAGGCCCACCCCCAAGAGATAAGGCTGGCACGGCCGGTGCATAGATGCCTGGCATGTGCCACTGCAAGCTCTGCACGCACGAGCGGATGTTCCTCCGAGTTCTCGCCCTTCTCTTCGTCGTGTGAAGCGCGTCCTCGTCGCCGAGGACGACGCTGACACTGCGGCGGCGATCAAACTGACGCTCGAGGAGCGTCTTCAGATCACCGTCGATCACGTGACGAACGGAGCGCTCGTTCTCGACCAGATCACCGCCACGCATCCCGATCTCTTGATCCTGGACGTCTCGATGCCCGGGCTCAACGGGATCGATGTGTTCGATCTACTGAGGGGCAGCGCGCCATCCGTGGACGTTCCTGTCCTATTTCTCACGGCGACGCCCGACCGCGCCGAGCAGGCCTTCGCGCGATTCGGGATCAGCGACGTGATGGCCAAACCGTTCGACGGCGACGCGCTCGCGCGACGCGTCGATGTCCTGCTCGCGCGCGCCGCGAAAGTCGCCTAGCCCCGCGCTCGCGCGCCCGGTGTGCGTTCGCGGCGACGGTCGCGGATGTCCTGGATCTCCTTCTGCGAAAGCTCCTCGATACCAACGGTGCTCGTGTCGGCGTCGAGCGCCCGGATGATCGCGTCGAGCTTCGTGTGCAGAGCGGCCATCTCCCTGCTTTGGGTGTGCTCGATCACGAAGACCATGAGAAACGTCGCGGCGTCGACCAGGAAGTGCAGATCGACGCGCTGTCGATCGAGTCCAATGCTGTCTCCGTAGAAGAACAAAAACAGTGCGACGGTCGCGGCGACAAAGATGGCCCACGAGCTCGAGATCGCAGTGTTGATCGCCTTTGCCACGTGACTCGACAGCTCTTGCATAGCCTGCTCGGCTGCTGCACGAAGCGCGCCGCGGGCCCCGAAGCCAAGAGCGCTCGCGAGCGGCGTGCGGGTGGCACGGGGGAGCGGGTTGCGCGCGAGCCGTTTGACCGGCCGCGTCGCCCGCGCGCGGCTCCGAGTGGTGGGGAGCGGACCGGTAGGCGAGCGCGCGACCCCGACCCCGGGACAGGACCCGCACGCCGGGCAGCGAGTGCTAGCCGGCGCTC
>VBEU01000074.1:4900-23809 GCA_005883775.1 Chloroflexota bacterium
TTCGCGAAGCGTGCGTTCACGACCGTCGCCTCGAGCCCGTCGCGCGCGAGGATTTCCGCGGCGTCGAGTGCCGCCGCCACGGGATGGCCGTATGCGAGGATCGCGATGCCGTCGCCTTCGCGAAGAGTCTCCGACACGCCGATCGGGATCTCGCTGAGCGGCGCATCGAGCGCGACACCGGAACCGGTCCCGCGCGGAAAGCGAAGGCCGATCGGCCCGCGATTCGCCGCAGCGTGCCGGTACGCGGTCCACACCATCTGGCGAAGCTCGGCTTCGTCCTTCGGGGCCATGAGGGTCATCCCGGGCAGGATCCGTAGATAGGCGATGTCGTAGAGACCCTGATGGGTCCTGCCATCGTCGCCGACGATCCCGCCGCGGTCCATCGCGAAGACCACCGAAAGGTCCTGCACGGCGACGTCGTGGACGACCTGATCGAAGCCGCGCTGCAGAAAAGTGGAATAGACCGCGACGATCGGCACGATCCCCTGGGTCGCGAGCCCGGCCGCGAACGTGACGGCGTGCTGCTCGCAGATGCCAACGTCGAAAAGACGCTCCGGAAACTCTTTGAAGAGCGGGAGCAGGCCGGTGCCGCCGGGCATCGCAGCGGTGATCGCGACCGCGCGCTCGTCCGCCTTCAAGACCTCGCGGACCGCATCTGCGAACACCGCCGTGTACTGCGGGGCCGTCGCTTTGGCGGAGCCGCTCGCCGAAACCCCGTGCCACTTCACGTTGTCGTCCTCGGCGGGACCGTAGCCGTGGCCCTTCTGGGTTTGGACGTGGACGAAGACCGGGCCGTCACCGAAATCGCGGGCTTTCTCGAGCACGCCCTCTACCGCGAAGAGGTCGTGACCATCGACCGGCCCAAAGTACGTGAAGCCGAACTGCTCGAAGAGGATGTTGGGGATGAAGAGCGCCTTCAGGCTCGTGAAGATCCGGCGGCGGGCCTCCTCGGCCAGCTCGCCGCCGGGCATGTGCTCGAGGACCTGCCGAGCGATGTGTTTAGCGCCTCGATAGGGCTGTGCGGTGCGCAGCGCCTCGAGCATGCGCGACACCGCGCCGACGTTCGGCGCGATGCTCATTCCGTTGTCGTTCAAAACGACGATCACGCGCGTGCGCATGTGGCCGATGCTGTTCATCGCTTCGAAAGCCATGCCTGCTGTCAGCGCGCCGTCTCCGATGATGGCGACAACGTGGTTGTCATCGCCCTTGAGGTCGCGCGCGACGGCCATACCCTGCGCGGCGGAGATGGAGGTGCCCGCGTGTCCCGCTCCGAACTGGTCATGCTCCGATTCGCTTCGCGCGAGGAAGCCTGAGATGCCGCCAAACTGGCGGAGCGTATCGAACCGTCCGCGGCGCCCCGTCAGCATCTTGTGCACGTACGCCTGATGCCCAGTGTCCCAGACGAGCTTGTCGCGCGGCGAATCGAACACCCGGTGGAGCGCGACCGTCAGCTCGACCGTACCGAGGCTCGATGAGATGTGGCCGCCTGTCTTCTGGACGCTTTCGACGGTGAACTCGCGGATCTCACGGCAGAGCTCGAGGAGCTCTTCGCGATGAAGTAGCCGCAGGTCGCGCGGCTGCTGGATGCGATCGAGCACGGTCATTTCCCGATACTAGCCAAGGTGTTCGATCTTTCTAAGCGCGCCGTAGTACTTACGGGCGCCACCGGCAACATCGGGCCGACGGTGCTGCGCGCGTATCTCGAGCAGGGCGCTCACGTCGCGATACCCCTCCGAAATGAGGCGAAAGGCGCCGCTCTGCGCGACTCGCTTGGTGACCTGGCCGGTGGGCCCGACCCGCGGGTGTTGATGCGTGCCGCTGACCCAGGAGATCGCGCCGCAATGGAGAGCTTCGTCGAACAGGTTCTTCGCGCGTGGGGCCGCCTCGACGTGGCGGCGAACCTCATCGGTGGGTACGCCTCAGCGGATGCCGCGACCGGCGATCTCGCCGCGTACCGAACGTATTGGGACCAAAAGGTGGCCACGATCGTGACCGCGACGACGGCGTGCCTGCGGCCGATGCGGGCGCGTGGCTACGGGCGCGTCGTCAACGTCGCCTCGACCGCGGCGCTGAAGGGGGAGAAGGGTGCGGCCGGCTATGCGATGGCCAACGCGGCGCTCATCCGCTGGACCGAGTCTTTGGCCGAGGAAACCAAGCGCGAAGGCATCACTGCGAACTGCGTCCTCCCGCGGATCATCGACAACGCCGAGAACCGAGCCGCGATGCCAAAGGCCGATCCGTCGCGCTGGGCCACGGCGGCCGAGATCGCCGCCATCATCGTGTTCCTCTCGACGGAGGAAGCGAGCGGAATTACAGGCACCTCGATTCCAATCGTGGCTCGGACTTGAGGCTGCCGTGCGGGTCCGGTCCAGGTCGGCTGGTGAGCAGCGCCGGAGTCTTCTTCGCTCGGCCCCTCGTGGGATCGAGATGGACCGTCCGCCAGGGGCCGCTCGCTCAGAAGACCCCGACGCTGCTCAACCCGCTCCCGGCGGCACCCGCACCGCGGTTCGCTTTCCGCACGCATAGACTCGCGCCGCCATGTCGCTCTTTGTAGTCGTCAAGTTCTTACACGTGTTGCTCGCGATAATCGCGGTCGGATTCAACGCGACATATGGCGTCTGGCTCGCGCGGGTTGCCCGCGAGCCGGCGCCGACACAGTCATTCGTACTCCATGGCATCAAGCGACTCGATGACTGGTTCGCCAACCCCGCCTACGTCCTGCTCGCTGTGACCGGCGTGACGATGGTGTTCGTCGGCGAGCTGCGCTTCACGACGTTCTGGATCGCCGGCGGCATCGTGCTCTGGGCCATCGCGGTGGCGCTCGGGTTCTTCGTCTACACGCCGATGCTCCGCAACCAGATCCACGCGCTGGAGACCGCGGGCCCGGAAAGCGACGACTACAAGCGCCATTCCGCCAACGCGCGGTTCGTAGGGATATTGCTTGCGGTGATCGTGGTCGTGATCGTCTTTCTCATGGTGACGAAGCCGACGCTGTCCTAGCGACTCAGGCGGAATATGTACGGAAGCAATCGTGTGCGCTTGCCGTTGATCGCGAAAGCGTGCATCGGAAACCACGCGCTCAAGGCTCTCTCGTATTCGCGTCGTGCGTCGAGCGGGATCTCTTCGTAGGCGGGCAGCGTCAAATCCCACTCATAGCCATCGAACAGCGCCCGCCAACCTCTCTTCATGTACCTCGAGATGCGATTTGTGTAGATAAAGGTCGCGGCGCCAAGGAGTCTCCGTTCGAAATGGAGAGGGTCGTAAATCGGCCGTTCCGTCCAACCAGCGTGTGGCTCGTCCTCGCCGAACCCAGCGAGCTGACCATCGGCATTGAAGCGGGCTGCGTTTGGCATATCGACTCTGAACTCGGACTCGCGGACCCTGATCGAGAAGCGGTCCTCTGTCGCGGCAAATTGGATGTGGATGATCACAGCGCACGTCCGAGTTCGCTCGCCCATCCCGCGTACGCCTCGGCGGAGGGGTGCAGCCCGTCCGCGGCGAACATCTTCTTCCGTCCCTGCTCCCGCATGAGCGGGAAGAGATCGACCCACGACGCCCCGGCGCGTTCAGCCTCGTCGCGGGCGATCGCATTGAACCGCTCGATCGCGCGGGCGATGGCACCCCCATCGCCGAAGCTGGATCCCGCCGGGGACAGCGACCAGTCGGGCTGTGGGAGGGCGATCACACGCGCGTCGGCTGCGTCGACGCGGATGCGCTCGTAGATCGAGCGGAGCTGACGGCGATACCGGCCCTCACTGTCTCCACGAACGATGTCATTGGCGCCCACGAGCACCGTGATGAGAGTCGGATGAAAGGATGAGATCAGCGGCAATTCGTCGCTGATCAGATCGTCGGTCGTGTACCCGTTCACGGCGGGGTTCGCGAGAACGACCTTACGGCCGCGTTCGGTCCAAATGCGCGCGAGGACGGCGGGAAACGAGCGATCCGGTGTGGTGCCCGTCCCAATCGTGAACGAGTCACCGAGCGCGAGGAATCTTTCGGGAATGATCAATTGTTCTAGTCTGCGGGCCCGCCGGTCTCACGGCAGGGCTGTACGCCGCGCGCGCCAACATGAAAGTGGTCCTCCTCGATTCCAAGGACGTCGGTGGCGAGATCCTCAACACCGAGCTCATCGAGGACTATCCCGGCTTCGAGTCGGTCACCGGAGCGGAGCTCGCCCGAAAGATGGCCGATCACGCCATCAAATTCGGTCTCAAGATCGAGACCTACAAGTCCGTCCAGGAGGTCCGCTCCGAGGGCGATCACAAGATCGTGACGCTCGTCGACGGGACTGAGCTTTCGGCCTATGCGGTGCTTGTGACCGTCGGCGGCGAGCCGACGAAGCTCGGCGTCGTCGGTGAGAAGGAATATCACGGGCGCGGCGTCTCATATTGCGCGGTGTGCGACGGCGCGTTCTTCAAGGGGGCGGATCTCGCGGTCATCGGTGGCGGCGACTCGGCCTTCCAGGAGGGCCTCTTCCTTACTCGTTTCGCCAAGAAGCTCTACGTGGTGCATCGCCGCAACGAGTTCCGTGCGCAGGCGATCCTTCAGGACCGCCTCCTGAAAATGGACAAAGTCGAGCCGATTACACCCGCTGAGGTCACGGAGATCGGCGGCAATGGCGACGTGAAGTGGATCGACATCGACCGCGATGGGAAGACCGAGCGGGTCAAGGTCGAGGGCGTGTTCGTCTTCATCGGTTTCAAGCCGGTCGGCCGGCATCTCTTCAAGGAGCACATCGAGCACGACAAGAACGGCTACCTCATCACCGACCAGTACATGCGCACGAGCATTCCCGGGGTGTACGCGGCTGGCGACACTCGCGCGCAGCTGGCGAAACAGATCACGACCGCGGTGGGTGACGCCACCACCGCGGTGCTTCATGCGGAGCGATACATCGAAGAGCTGAAGGATCTGGAGCGCGCGTTCCCCTCAGAGCCCAAGGACGTCGTCGCGCAGACGGTGAGCAAGGCCGAACTCCAGGTCTTCGCGCCTGGCGACCTTGTGCTCAAAGAGGGCGAGGTGGCGGACCGGTTCTACATGATCATCAAGGGCGAAGCCGAGGCGACGCAGCGGGGCCCCGATGGATCACAGATCGTGATCAATCGGTTCGGACCCGGCGATTACTTCGGAGAGGTCGGGCTCCTGAACGACGCGCCGCGACTGGCCACAGTTCGAGCGAAGACGTCGCTCGAGGTGATGGCGCTCGATCGAGAAACCTTTGCCGGCTTGATGAAGAGCTCGCAGGCGACCGAGGACGAGGTCAGACGCGTCGCGGCTGGACGGACGCGCGCGGCGAGCCCGCGTTAGGTGCCGCTAACCGCTTGACGTACTCGACGATCACGTTGAGGTCGAACGGCTTCTTCACGTAGGTCGCGATCCCGCGCCGACGAAACTCGCTCACATCGTCTTCGCCGCTGGCGGTCTCGAACAGTACCGGGATCTTGCTGGTTCGCGGATCTTTCTTCAGTCGGTCGTACAACTCGAAGCCTGACATCCCGGGGAGCCGCACGTCGACCACCATCACGTCCGGAGTCACATGCTTCGTCGCCTCGAGCGCGGCCGCCGGGCCGCCCACATGGATCGCGCAGTAGCCGGGCTCGTCGGAGATCGCATCGGCGATGAGCGTGCCGATCGATGGCTCGTCTTCGACGACGATCACGACCTTACGAGCCCCAGGCTGTGAGTGCCCCGCAGCGTTCGTCACGCGTCGCCTCCACGCTCTGCGGCAGCAGCACCGATGCCCTTATTACGAATCGTCATCATTCCGTTGTCCGCCCGATGCGGCTTTGCCGGGTTCAGACCGCACGCGCTATCGCCATCCGCTTCTGAGCCGCGCAGGCTCTATTACATGCGACGGGACGTCGAACCTGGGCGCGCGACCTTTGTCGATGTGCTCGACCGGGTGCTTGATAAAGGCATCGTCATCGAAGGCTGGGGCCGCGTTGCGGTCGCCGGCATCGACCTCATAGGCATCGATGGCTGGGTCGTCGTGGCCTCTATCCACACCTATTTGAATTACGCGGAGTCACTTGGGTTGAGTCCGCTAGTTCCGACGAGCGCGTCGCCCGGTGAAAGCTTGGCCTAGGTCTCGGTCACTTCGCAGCGGCGCCCGCACTCGACGTGAGGTACCGCTCGGCATGTCCGAGCGGACTAGCGACGCGAAACACAAACGCGATCAGGAACGTGAGCGCGCCGATAACCGCGTAGATGAGGCGCACGTCGCTGGTACGCTCGATGAGCACCCCTCCGACGAGCGCGCCGATGGGGTTCGCCGACCATGCCAGGACCATCGCGATGCTGATGATCCGGCCGAGCATCTGGTTCGGCACGACGGCCTGGCGAAGCGACGCGGTGTTGATGTTGAACAGAATTCCGAAGCCTGAGGAGAGAGCCCATAGCACCACGCCGAGCCACAGCGACGTCGTGTATGCGAGGGCGATCACCAGCAGAGCAGAGAGCATCAGCGCGCCGAGGGCGACGTTGCCAAAAGACCAGCGCTTCCGGAGCGGACCGGCCGCCAGCGACAGCGCCACCACACCGGCGCCGCCCGCCGCAAACAAAACCGCGACCTCGCTGTCCGACGCGCGGAGCCCCTCCTTCGCGAAGAGCACGAGCTGCGCGAATACCGTGGCGTCGACCATGTTGATCATTGCCATCATCAGCGAGATGTTGCGCAAGACGGGGTGCGCAAGGACATAGCGCAAGCCTTCGACGATGTCCTGGCGGATGCTCGTGGCGCGCTTGGTGATGGGCGCGTTGAACGGGCGCGCGATGATCGACAGCATCACGGCCGAGACCACGAAGGAGGCGGCGTCCAGGAGCAGGATTGTCTCGACAGAAGCGAAAATGAGCAGGGCTCCGGCGGCGAGCGGACCGAGCACGGATGCCGCGGCAAAGCTCGCTTGGATCCGGCCGTTGGCGCTGACGAGCTCTCGGGTGTCGACGAGGCTAGGGATCGCGCCGAACTCTGCGGCCACGAAAAAGATCGAGAGCGTCGACGAAAGGAACGCGACGGCGTAGATCCACCACAGCGAGAGGAGCCCGGCGCCGTACGCGATTGGGATGGATGCGATCGTCGCGGCGGACAAGAGATCGACCACGATCATGAGTCGCTTGCGGTCTGTGCGATCCGTCCAGGCGCCGATCGCCAGTCCGAAGAGAAGCTGCGGCGCCGTATAGATCGCGAGCGTCGCGCCGAGTGCGAGCGCCGATCCGGTGAGCTTGAAGACGATCAGAGGCAGCGCGAATTGCGTGACGGAATTGCCGAAGTTCGAGACCGTCTCCCCGGTCCAGTACTTCCAGAAGTCGCGGTTCAGTCGGCAGCATCTCCTGTCGCGGCCTTCTTCGGTCCTTGGCCGCCACGTCGGCCGCGCCCTCCGCGACGTCCTCGGCGAGTGCGCTTGCGTGGGACCCCTGCGGCCGGATCGCTTGACGCCGCGACTACTGGAGTCGTGATCGTCGGAGCCGGAAGCGCTTCGAGCTCGCCAGTCGGCAAAGCTGCCATCGCCGGTCGGACTTCGCCGTTCAGCCGGTCGAATTCTCCGAGGACCGTGCGCACTTCTTGATGCGTCTGGTCGATCACGAACCCGGCCTTCTTCCCGTGCTCCTCAGGACGCATCACACCTCGCTCGACGGCCCGACGCATGGTCGATTCGAGCGCGTCGCCCTCGACCCGTGACAAGAGCTCGGCGAAGAGAGCCTGATTCACCCAGTCGATTCGCTCGCCCTTGGCGCGTGTCGAAGCCACGAAGTTGAAGAGGTGGACGATCGACGCCGCGGGCTGACGCGCGTATACGACAAGGGGGTGGCCTTCGGCGAGCCAGCACATCGTGATCTGCCGGCCCTCGCGTTCGACCTGCTCCGTCTGGATCGCGCCACGCTCCTCGGCGATGTTGAAGAGGGTCTCGAGCAGGAGCCGGCGCTGCGAGCGACCGCGTGTCAGACCGCCCGGCTGATCCGCCCGCGAGAGCGGGTCGAGAACGGCCTCGACCGCCGGGATACGGCGGGTGTCCTTGCTCGTCACGGTGTCGATGCGGCGTAACACCCTCACCAAGTGAAAGATCGTCTCGGCGACGAGAGCCGAAGACATATTCGGGGCGAGCATCTGCTTGGCCTTCGCGCGGGCGCGACCCTCGAGCTTGGCGAGGACCGTCCCCTGGTCGATGCCGGCGTCGATGCGCTGCTCCAGGACGCTCGACGCTTCCTTCTGCGAGAGCGGGACCACGCTCGTGACGAAATCGCCGCGCGGCATGGCGCGGGCATGGAGGGCCACGAGCTGATCGAGCAGCAGCACCGCGAGACGCCGCTGCTCCTTGTCGGATTCTGGAGAGGCGGTCGGAACGACGGCTGGAACATGTGGCTCGGTTCGCACCCGCGCGGGTACACGACCGGGCCGTTGCGGCGTCCGCCGCGCGAGCTCCGCGGGCGGTTGTGGCTTGTCCACCTGCGTGTCGTCGGCCCGCAGCGCGGTACGTGTCCAGCGCGCCTGGGGGATGAGGTCCTCGAGCAGGAAGACGTCGTCGCGCAGGTACGGCGAGTCGCGCAGCTCGTTCGCTAGCGATTTGTCGCCCGCGATCAGGTAGACGTGTTTGTCCTCGTCCTTGATCGCTTTGCAGAGCGCGTTCAGATCGCGGTCGCCCGAGACGATGAACCAGTAGTCGATGTCCTGACGCTCTTTGTAGAGGAGCTTGAGTGCTCGCGTGATGAGGACCGCGTCGGAACGGCCTTTGAGGAGCCGGCCGCTCATGCGCTGCGCGACGGCGATGGGCTCCATGCCTGTGAACTCGAGCGCCATGAGGAGCGTTTCGTCCTGTGCCGCGACCTCCTGACCGAAGATCGCGAGCTTTACGCGGACAGGTCCGAACTCGGCGGCTTTTTGCAGGATCGCCTGCAGGATCGAGAGTGTTGACGGCAGCGGGCCCGTCGTGTGCTGGCGAAGTGTGTAGTAGACGTTCTCCCAGTCGATTAGGAGGGCAACGTCAGGCAATAGCTTTCTCCGTATGGGCTTCGCACGCCGCCTGACTCGTCCGCGGATCGCGGAGTTCCACCGCGGTCTCGCGCTTCTTGCTCTCCCTCGTCCGCTACCCCGAAACTCGAGGCTCGGCCGTGAGCGCGTCCATCACGAACGCTTCAGTCGTCGCGCGCGCCGTTTTGAGCAAGTGTAGCCGCTCGACGTCAGTTCGTATACGACGCGGCGTGCCGCTCCGCCGAAGCGATGAGGTCTCGGAAGCACCGCTGCGTCTGGGACGGCGCGAAGAACCGGTCGGTGATCTTGCACATCAGCCGGTACAGCGGGGTGCCCTTGCTCCAATCGCGCGACATTTCCGTCTCGTATCGAACGATGCTGCCTCCTCCGTCCGGCTCGATGAGATATCTCTCCGTCGTGAAGACGGTCGGGAGCCTCGGATGGTCGAAGGTCACCTCGGAGGCGGTCTCAAAACAGACCGATCGATCCGCCCGAGTGACGACCGTCCGCGTGGTCAGCGGGAACTTGCCGATCCGAGCCCGGACGCGAACTTCCGTTCCGGCGAGCGCGAGACCCTGCGGCGCGTCGACGGAGCTCACGACGGTCCCGTTCGGATGCGCATGCCAGGTCAAGCAACCGTGCGGATCTGCCATGAGGTCGAAGAGCCTGTTGGGCGAGAGCGACGTCCGGACCGAATCGACGAACTTCAAAGCAAAGGTCCGGCGGCGGTCTTCGCCGGGCGAACGATCCATCCGCCCGAGTCTGGCGTCGTGAACGTGACCGGTGGTCGCCGACCGGTTTCATCAGTGTCACGTAGCCTTCGGACATGCCCGCAACCGATCGCCGGCTGACCGATCTCGTGCACACCGCCGCGTCACGCGGCGCGACGTACGCCGACGCTCGCACAGTCGAACGCGAGCACGAGGCCGTGAGCGTCAAAGACGGCGCGGTCGAATCGGTCACGCGCACTTCCGACCGCGGCCTCGGCTTTCGGGTCGTTCACAAAGGTGCGTGGGGCTTCGCGGCGACAGATCGGACCGATGAGGCCGCGATCCGCGGCCTCGTCGACGAGGCCTTCCGCCGGGCCGAGGCGTCCGCCTCCGTTCAACGGCGTACCGTGACGCTCGCGCCGGTCGCGTCGCAGCGCGGTGAATACCGGACGAAGCTCGCGCGCGACCCGTTCGCGGTGCCGCTCGCCGAGCGGATCGATCACCTTCGTGCCGTCGACGCCGCCTCGGTCGGTCCGAACATCAAGACCCGCCGGTCATCAATGGCCGCGTATCGGACCAGGAAGCATCTCGTCACCAGTGAGGGCACCGATGTGTCGCAGGAGATCGTCGAAGCTGGCGCGGGGCTCTCCGTCCTCGCCGTGAAAGCGGGTCGAAAGCCCGCGTCCCGATACGACTCGCGCCTCGTGCGGCAGGCGGGGTGGGAGTACGTGGAGCACCTCGACCTGGTCGCGCGCGCGAAGCGCTACCGCGACGACGCCGAGGCGACCCTCGACGCGCCGCTCGCGGACGAGCGGCCGACCACGCTCGTGTTCGCGCCGGAATTCCTCGCGCTTCTCGTCCACGAGTCGTGCGGCCATCCGACCGAAGCCGATCGCCTTCTTGAGCATGAGGTCGCGTTCGCGGGGACGACGTTCATGTGGCCGGAAGACCGTGGAAAGCTGCGCTACGGATCGCCGCACGTCTCGATGACCGCCGACGCGACGGTCCCGGGCGGCATGGGCACGTTCGGGTGGGACGACGACGGCGTCCCCGCGATGAAAACGAAGCTCGTGGACAAAGGCATCTTCGTCGGGTACCTCACATCGCGCGAGACCGCGGGGGCGCTTGGAGTGCCCGTCACGATCGGCTCCGCGCGAGCCGAAGGGTGGCAGCACTTCCCGATCGTTCGCATGGTGAACGTGAGCCTCGATCCCGGCACGACGCCGTATGCCGATCTCCTGCGCGGAATCGACTCGGGCCTGCTCATGGACGCGCCGGCGTCCTACTCCCTCGACGACAAGCGCCAGAACTTCCACTTCTCGACCCAGTCGGCCCGCGTCATCCGCGACGGCCAGCTCGACGGCTACGTCCGCGGCGTCTCGTTCCAATCGCTCACACCGGATTTCTGGGGCCGGTGCGATCTGGTCGCCGACGACTGGGAGCTTCACGGCTTCCTCTCCTGCGCGAAGGGCGAGCCTCTCCAGCTGATGCGCGTCGGCCACGGCGCGGCTCACGCGCGCTTCCGCGACGTACCCATCGAGGTCCGCGAGTGACGCTTCTCGGCGCGGATCGCTTGCTGGCGCCACTGCGCCAAGCACTGCGCGATGTGCCGGCGGACGAGGCGGACATCCACGTGCACCGGCGCCGCGCCGCCATCACGCGCTACTCGCACAGCTCGATCCACCAGAACGCGGTCTCCGACGAGACCCACGCGACGGTCCGCGCGATCGTCGCCAAAGCCGTTGGGATCGTGACGATGAACTCGCTCGAGCCCTCGGACCTGCGCCGCGCGCTCACCGAGGCAGCGTCCCTCGCGCGGGCGAGCCGTCCCGACGACGAGTGGCCCGGCGTTGCCGATCCCGAGCCCATCGCCGCGCCGTCGTCGTTCCACGAGGAGACCGCCGCGACGACGCCAGAAGCCCAGGCGAATTCGATCGGCGCCGTGTGCGCGGCGGTCCCCAAGAGCATGCGGGCCGCCGGCACGGCGCAGATCGAGGTGACCGAGGATGCGGTGGCCAACACCCGCGGTGTGGCGGCGTACGCACCCGCGACCATGGCCTATCTCCGCGCTCTCGTTCAGAGCGACACGTACGTCGGCTCGGGCTACGCCGAGGACCTCTCCATGCGCGTCGACGGCCTCCATCCGGAAACGATCGCGGCGCGCGCCGCCGAGAAGTGCGCGCTCGATCGCGATCGGATCCAGCTCGCGCCGGGCGACTACGAGGCGGTCTTCGAGGAGCTGGCTGTCGCCGAAGTCCTTCGGGTCATGTCGCTCACCGGTCTGGGCGGGCAGTCGGTGCGAGAGGGCCGCTCGTTCATGACCGGGCGCATCGGCGAACGGGTGACCGGCGAGAGCTTCACGCTCGTTGACCATGCTATGGACGCGCGCACCATCGCCGTACCGTTCGACGTCGAGGGGACGCCAAGGCAGAAGGTCATGCTGGTGGAGCGTGGCCTTGCGCGCGGTCCGGTCTACGACCGCACCTCAGCGAAGGCCATGGGCGCGCGATCCACCGGCCATGCGGCGGATCCTTCGCGCTACGCCGCGGGCGGGCACGCTGGGCACCTCGCGATGGCCGGCGGCCCCGCCACGCGCGAGCAGCTGATCGGCTCGGTCCGGCGCGGCGTCCTCATCACCCGCTTCCATTACACGAACACGCCCGACCCGCGTGCGGCGACGATGACCGGCACGACTCGCGACGGCACCTTTCTCATCGTGGACGGCAAGATCACGAGGGCACTCGCGAACGTGCGCTACACGATGAGCGCGCTCGATCTATTTGCCGGTATCGATCTGCTCGGGCCGCAACGCCTCGCGCGCGATTGGTGGAGCTCGAACGGCATGGGTTCGATCCTGTGCCTCGTGCCGCCGATCAAGGTGCGTCGCGCGACCATCACGGGCTCCAGCCCGCTCTAGGTGAACCGGCTTAGCCTGCCGTTCCAGCCGCGAGCGCCTGAAGGTAGCGGACGATCTCCCAACGCTCTGTGTCGGTCAGCTTCGGCTTGCCGGTGTCGGGATCGACGGCGCCCCACGCGGGCATGGCTGTGAACGGGATGCCATTCGCGATCCAGTACTCGAGCTCGCCCGGCGCGTGCTGCGGCACGTGCACCTGGAGGTTGAATGGTCGAGGATTCAGGGTCAGCGCCGCCGGGCCGTCGCCGAGGCCCTTGGGACCGTGGCACACCGCGCAGTTCGCCTGATAGAGCGCTCGACCAGCCGCGACAGTGGCGGGGTTATCCGGCGTGGGGTTCTGCGCGAAACGGGCCGTGAGCGGCACCGGCGGCGTCGGGATATCCGGGGCGATCGTGTACGCGAGCCCGAGCGAGACGACGATCAGCACACCGAGAAATCCCGCGCTCTGCGCGAAGCGCTGCCACTCGCCGCTGCGGCGCCACCGGATCAGCGCGAACAGGCCGAAAACCGCGGCACCGACAGCGAGAACGATCGCGATCTGCTCGAGACCCTGTCTTGAAACAGGAAAGGTCACTTCTTCGCGTCGGCCTCAGGGGTCGGGGCGCCTGATGGGGCCGGGGCCCTACCCGTGGATTTGGCTTTCTTCTTTTCCTTCCGCGTCGACCACCACCAGAGCCCGATAAAAAGGACGAGCGGCACGCCGAGCTCGAGTATTTCGTCGAGCCAGGTGCCGGTCGCGCCGTGCGCGGATACGGACGCGAAGATCATCGGGATACAACGAGGCTATACGCACCCGTCCCTTCGTTCCCGATCGCGAGCGTGACCTTCCAGGTGCCCGGATCGAGCCCGGCGACATCGAACTTGTATCGGCCCGGACCGAACGTCGCTGGGTCTTCGACCGCGTCGAGCGGCGCCTGCGACGACGGGCCGGAGAATGTCGCGTGCAGCTTCTTGCCGACGACCGGGTTGCCGTCCGCCCCCACCACCACGGCGAACAGGGTGAGCGGCGCGCCGGACTGCGGTGCGGCCGGGTCGGTGAAGACAATGACCAGATAGGGGCCGATCGTCAGAGGCGGTGCGGCGGTCGAGCCGCCTCCGCCGGGCGCGCTCACCGGAACAGTGAAGACCGTGCTCACATCCTCCTTCCCCGCGAGCCGAACGATCGTCTGGATCTTCCACGTCCCGTACATGGCGGTGGGGCTGCCTTCGGCGACGTACTCGCCCGCGGCGCGCTCGGTCGCGACGAGCTCCTGCTGACCCATGTCGTGCTCGACCATCGTGAAGCGGAACGCGACCTTCTCCGCGCCGGCGACCGGCGTTAGACCCTCGTGCACGCGCAGCACGTAGGTGTTGCGGCCGGCGCCGCCGCTCGCGACGAGCATCTCGAGACGCAGGCCGGACACGTGCTGCGTCTGGTCATATGCCGACGCCGACGGCTGCGCCGGCGGCGCGAGAGCGGTGAGCACAGAGGCGGCGACGATGATCACGATGAAGATCCCGGTCTCGGCCATCGTGTCGCGGATCAGGGCGGTGCGCGCGCGGATCCCTGCGCGCAATCGCGGACCCCAGCGCAGGAGGTTGAGCGCCCCGATCGCGAGCGCCACCAGGACGAGGACGATCTTCACCGCGAGCGCGACACCGTACGGGGTCTCGTACAGATCGTTGATGAGCACAAGGCGGTTGAAGGCCTGCAGCACCCCGGCGGTAATGAGCAGCGCCGTCGCGATCAGCGCGCTCACCGAGAAACGCCAGACCGTGGCGCCGAGGGCTCTTGCGTCTTCAGCCGTGTCGTCGTGGCCCGCAAGGAGCACGCACCAAAGCAGCGCGACGACACCTCCGGTCCATACCGAGACGGAGAGAACGTGGACGAAGTCGAGAGCCATGCTCTCCAGGCTCCCGAGCGCGGTCGCGTGCGAAACGAGGGTCGCCGTCATCGCGGCAGCGATGCCCGCGGCGAGGGCGATCATCCGTCGCGGCCTGACGGTCCCGAGCGGACCGATCGTCATGACGCCACCGCCCGCGATCGCGGCGACCGGTCGCATCAATGCGAGCCGTGGCGTGACCGAGACCGCGGCGAGCACGAGACCGGCGAAGGCGCGCACACCGAGCATGACGCCGAGCCGGGGCGGAAGCTTCGCGCCCTGATCGACGATGAGCATCAGCGATCCCGCGACGACGAGCACTCCGGCGATGCAGAGAAGCCACGACTCTCGACGCGGGTCGATGCCCGCCGGAGCCACGAAGAGGACGAAGAACGCGGTGCCCAGGCCGAGGGCGATGCCGCTGTACGACAGCGCGCGGCCGGCGATCTCGAGCAGCGACGGAGGCGGCGCCGCTTCCGCGACCTGGGGCACGGGCGGGAGCGGACCGTTCCCGATTACGAAGGCGAAGTTGCCTTTCGTCGTGTGACCATCGACCGCGCTCGTCGCGGTCCACGCGACCACGTAGCCGCCGTCACCGATAAGCCCGACGGCGACCCGCAGTCCATTCGGGTCGCCCGAGGGCGTCACCGGCCCGGTGTCGTGGCGTTTGCCGGTGGCGGTGTCCAGAACCTGGATCTCGCTTCCCTTCGGATCCGGCGGCTCGCTGAACTCGATGCGTATCTCGGCCGGAGCCTTCACCAAACGCGCGTCGGCCGCGGGATTCGAGCGCACGTAGTTCGCATGCGCCTCCGCGGCGCCGCTCAGCAGAACGGCGCCGCCGAGGACGCAGGCGACGATGACCGCGAGGTGTCGCATCAGCGTCGCCGCGTGACCAGTCCGCCCACAGACGCGAGCAAGGCGAGGCCAGCGATGACGATCGCCGCAATCACGAGCGTCTGCATCGAGTCGAGGCGTGCGGAGAGGTCCGCGTTCGCCGCGACTCGATCCGGGAACTGCAGCTGGTCGGTCGATACCACCCCGTCGAACGTGTTTGGACCCGACTCAAAGCGCTCATCGACCTTCGTCGAACCCACATCGCCGAAAACATGAAAAATGTAATCGCCGACCTTCGTGGGTACGAAGGCTCCGGTGTAGTGGCCCGGGCTCTCTTCATCGGTCGCGAGATCGAGCACCAGCTTCTTGGCGCCGCCGCCGACGATGACCTCCGCCTGAAGCGAGGTCGCAAGACCCTCGACGGGCTTTGAGCTGCTTGTCTCGGTGACGTCGAGGCTCAGGCCGTTCGCCGCGTTCACGTACGCAGGCTCGTTGATCCACCCGACCACGAACGTATAGGGGCCGACGCTGCGATGTTCGTGGCCGAGCGCGACGTTCGATGTGACGGCGAAGCTTGACGCGACGATGGCGAGCGTCGCCAGCGCCGCGAGCACACGCGACATAGGACCCTCCCAGGTCTTTCTTTGGGTCGCGGCGAAGGAGGGTCTAGGTCCGAGGGGGTCCGAGAAGAAGTGGCGCGCCCCAGAGCGCGCGCGAGATCAGCGGGATCGGGACCTCGGCCGTGGGCCGGCGCGTGGGTCGCGGAAGTCGCGGCCATGCGAAGACCAGCAGGGCCAGGGCGACCGCCGCGAGGCTCATCGCGAGAGGCGAGACCATCTCAAATTTCTGCCCGCGGGCGTAGAGCTGCTGAAGGTGCATCAGGAAGATGGGGAAGCGGTATGCCGCGAGCACGTGATCGTGGAACGCCGGCGTGCCTGGCGGATCGATGTGCGGCGCGACGACCAGGCCGGCACCCGCGAGGGTCGAACCGGTCGCCGCGAGCGAAAAGACCGCTATCGCGAGAAGGCGGCGCACCTCTTCACAGGATACGGCCCGCGATTGCGTCCGGACTAGGGCGCGCACTCGCGGCATATCCCCACGATCGCGGAGTGGGCGAGGTCGGCGCGAAAGCCCTGCTCGTTCCGCAGCCGACGTCCGAGCGGCTCGAGCATGCGGAGCGCGATCTCCTGCTCGGAGCCGCAGCGCCGGCACACCAGGTGGCCGTGCCGCTCGACATCCGCGCGATGCCATCGCGTCACGCGATCGTCGAGATGGGTGTGGGTGACGTAACCGAGCTCCTCGAGCGCTTCGAGGTTGCGATAGACGGTCGACGGATCGATCTGCGGATGGCGCGCACGGATCTGGCGCGCGATCTCCTCCGCCGTGGTGTGGTGGCGCGCGCGTTGGAGCGCGTCGAGCACCAGGCGCCGCTGTACCGTCATGCGCCTTCCCTTGGAGCGGATGTCGTCCGCCACACTCACTTCGTTACCTGCTCAATCTCTTGGCTGCGCCTCGAGACGCGCTCAAGGCTGAACGTCTCGCTCCTCGCGAGTGAATCGCTCGTCGCTCGTTAAACCGCCTCATCTCGCGAGACTGCGGCAATCGCAAGTGTCTTGCAAGAGTCCACTATTGCGAGAACTTGCGATAACCTTCGAGGCGTGGACCTCAGCACCGCGGTGCTCCTCCTAGGAATGGCCGCGCTCGGATTCCGGCACGGCTTCGACTGGGACCACATCGCCGCCATCACCGACATCACGAGCACAACGAGCGCGAGCCATACCGAGGCAGAGGTGCCGGCGGGCGCTCCGATGCCCTCGCACGGCCACGAACCCGCCGAGCTGCGCGGCCACGAGCACGAGCACGCGGCCACCGGCGCAGGTGCGATGCACGCCTTCGGAGAATCCCGGTTCGCACACGAGGAGCGCCACGCCGTCGGCCTCGCCACGCTCTACGCGCTCGGGCACGCCTCGGTCGTGCTCGTTCTCGGGATCGCCGCGCTCCTGCTCGGCGCGGTGCTTCCGCCGTGGGTCGACCCGATCCTCGAGCGGGTCGTCGGAGTGACCCTCGTCCTGCTTGGAGTGTGGGTGCTCTTCTCCGTTTATCAGTACCTTCGCGGCAAGGGCGAGTTCCGCCTCCGCAGCCGCTGGATGCTCGTCTTCGACTTCATTCGCTACGGCTGGGGCGCGCTCCAGGCGCGCATCCACGGCCACGAGCACACGCCCTCTGTCCATGCCTCCCAGTACGGGCCGAAGACCGCGTTCGGGGTCGGGATGATCCACGGCGTCGGCGCCGAGACAGGCTCCCAGGCCCTGCTCCTCGCCGGGATCGCGGGCGTCACCGGCGTAACGGGGATCGTCATCCTGCTCGCGTTCGTCGTCGGACTCCTCGCTTCGAACACGCTCGTCGCGGTCGTTAGCGCGTCAGGATTCATCGGAGCGCAGCGCCTGCGGACGGTCTACGTCGTGGTCGGCTTTGTCGCGGGCCTCGGGAGCCTGCTCATCGGGATCCTTTTCATCAGCGGGCTCGGCACGGCCCTTCCGGATCTGCAGCAGGTGCTCTTCGGCGCCCACACCGAATAGCCTCAGGGCGTGCGAGTCCTCGCCGCGCTTCTCGCGCTGCTCCTCTTCACATCGTGCGGCGGCGGGCCGCCGCTGCACACCGGGGCGCCGGTCGGCGACCTCGTGATCCCAACGACCGTCCCGAACGGGAAGGTCGAGGTCGTCGTGAAGGGCACGTACGCGGTCGGCGAGATGGTCCGCGCGACGGTCCGGCTCCTACCCGCGACCGGATCGCTGCGTGGCCCGCTCGACGCGTTCATCCAGGCGAGCGGTTTTCACGGGACCGCTACGGTGCGACACCTTTCGATCGATCCGATCAGCGTGTCTGCCGGATCCGCCGAAGCTGTGGTCCAGTGGGACATGCGCGATGACAGCGGGCAAGCCGTCGGCAGCGACGACTACAGCCTGGTCTTCAGCGTGATCGACGACTCCGGGCGCACGACGAGCGTCGGCGCGACGCTGCAGGTCCGCTGAGGATGCTTCGTCGCCTTGTCTTCGCGGTCGCCGTCGCCGCGATCGCGGCGTGCGGCGATCCGAACACCGGCGTGGGCATCGAGGTCATCGACGCGCACGTCGTGAGGGTGATCGAGACGGGCGACCACGAGGGCGCAAAGTTCCAGCGTCTCGCGGTGCAGCTCGACGGCTCGCTCTATCGCGGCGAGGTCGTGGAGCTCGAGTGGGACGGCCGGCGGGCGCTCAACGAGAACGGCTTCCTCTCTCCGGGCGACCGCGTCCTGCTGACGCTCAGCCGGACCGGAAGCACCCGCACGTACACGATCTCCGAGATCGTCCGCCTTCCATCGCTCTGGCCGTTCGTGGTCGTCCTCGCTGCCGCGCTCATCGTGGTCGGGCGGTGGAAGGGTCTCGCTTCGCTCGCCGGCCTCGGCGCGAGCATCGCCGTGTTCCTCCTGGCCGTCCTGCCGGCGGTGCGGAACGGTGACGATCCGCTCCTCGCGACCCTCGTCGGTTCGATCGGCGTGCTCGTCGTCGCCGTCTTCGTCGTCCATGGCTTCAACCGGAAGAGCGTTGCCGCCCTGCTCGGCACGCTCGGGACGCTCGTGCT
>VBEU01000074.1:23847-32031 GCA_005883775.1 Chloroflexota bacterium
AAAGTGGACATGCCGAGGCTCGTGCTCGCGGGCGTCGTGGTCGCGTCGCTCGGAGCGCTCGTCGACATGGCGGTGGGCCAGGCATCGACCGCGTTCGAGCTATCGGCCGCGAGCGAGCTTCGTGGCCGCCGGCTCTACCTGTCGGCGCTGAACGTGGGCCGCGACCACATCGGGTCTCTGGTGAACACCCTCGCCCTCGCGTACTTCGGTGGCGCGTTGCCGCTGATCGTTCTCGTCTCGCTCGGGTTCCAGCCGCTCTCGGTTTCGATAAATAGCGAGGAGATCACGCAGTCGATCCTGGCCGTCCTAATCGCGAGCATCGGCCTCGTGCTCTGCGTCCCGCTCACGACCGGGATCGCCGTGGCGCTCGCCGATCGGGTCAAACCGATGCCTGCCACATCAATTTGACGCGCTCGCCGTTGTAGTGATACTAAGTCTCAGTGACTTCCCCGTCGACCGCCGCGGTGATGGCTCGGCTTGGCGAAGCGGGCCGCAAAATCACACCTGCTCGCTCCCGGGTTGTCGCGGCGACTCTCAGACGACGTTTGCCGTTCAGCGCTGAAGAGGTCGTCCGCGAGGTGGCCCGCAGCGGCGTGGGCCGCGCGACGGTGTTCCGGACGCTCGATCTCTTGGTTTCGATCGGGGCACTATCGCGAGTCCATGGGATCGAGGACGGTGGCCGCTGCGTGCGATATACGCCCTGCGCTCCCGCGCATCACCACCATCTTGTCTGCCGATCGTGCGGGCGCGTAGAGGAGATCGACCTCGCGGGGCTCGATGCGAAGCTCGCTCGCGCCGCGCGGGCGCGTGGCTATGCCGCGCTCGGTCACACGCTCGAAGTCGCCGGGATCTGCGCTGACTGCCGCGAACCACGGACGTGATCATTCTCGGAGTCGCAGCGGCGACCTTTGTATCGACGATGCTCGGCGGCCTTTTAGCGCTTCGGACGAGCGCTCACGTGGGTATGGTCATCGCGCTGGGAGCCGGCGTCCGCGTCGGCGCTGCCTTCTTCGATCTCGGACCTGAGGCCGCTAAAGAAATGGATTCTGTGCAAAACGCGCTCGCGTTCGCGGCGATCGGTTTTCTTATCTTCTATCTGCTTGAGCGGATCACTTTGATACATGTAGGCCACGAAGCCGGAATGCCGGTGGACCGTCACGAGCATGTCGGGACACTGGGCGCGGGCGGCATGAGCGTTCACAGCTTTCTCGACGGACTCGCGATCGGCGCCGCTTTCCACGCTGGCGTCGAGCTTGGCCTTGTTGTCGCCCTTGTCGTCATCCTTCATGACTTCTCCGACGGCATTGGAACGGTGAGCGTGCTCATCGCCAATGACGCGTCGCGGAGAACGGCCTTCCGCTGGCTCGTGGTGGATGCGCTCGCTCCGGTCGTCGGCGCTCTAGCGGCGTTCGCGATCAACATCCAGGGAGCTGCGCTCGGCGCGCTGCTCGGCTTGTTCATGGGGTTCTTTCTCTATGTCGCTGGCGCGGAGCTGCTTCCAGAAGCGCATCGCAAGGAGTCCGGCTGGATGGTCCTTGCAGCGACGCTCTTTGGTGCGATCTTCATTTTTGGCGTGACGCAGGTCATCTCGATCTAGAAAGCGCCCGCCGACGAGCTGTCACGGGTGCGCGCCGCTCTCGATCCGCTTCCGATCCTCGGTCTCGAGCTGGAAGGTCGAGTGCTCGATGTCGAAGTCGCCGCGAAGGCATGTCGCCAGGTCGTCGAGGACCGCGCTCGGATCCGCCCCGCGCTGCATGACCACGTGGGCTGAGATCACGTTCACTCCGCTCGTGATCGTCCACACATGGAGATCGTGGATGTCGAGCACGCCGCTACAGGCGAGCACGTGCTCGCGCAGCGTGTCGACGTTGACGTCTCGCGGCGTCGCTTCGAGGAGCACGTCGATCGCCTCGCGGAGGAGGCTGAACGACCGAGGCACGATGAGCGCGACGATCAGGAACGCCGCGAATGTGTCCGCGAGCTGGCGGCCGGCGAAAATGTTCGCGAGCGCCGAGATGATCACGGCGACCGAGGCCGCGACATCGGCGAGGACGTCGAGGTACGCGGCGCGAACGGCCAGCGAGGCGTGCGGATCGCGGAGGAGGTAGATCGAGACGCCGTTACTGACAAGGCCGACCGCCGCGACGACGAGGACGACGCTGCTCTGGACCTGGGAGGGCTCGCTGAACCGACGCAGTCCCTCAACGAGCACGACGGCCGCGACGACGAGAAGGAGGACGGTGTTGAGGACAGTCGCGAGGATCTCGAGGCGCAGAAGCCCGAACGTCCGGCGATCGGTGACCGGCCGGGTCCCGAGCCACACCGCTACAAAGGCGATGCCGAGGGCGACCACGTCGATGAGGACGTGGAACGCCTCCGCGAGCAAGGCCAGGCTGTTCGCGAAAATGGACGCGGTCGCTTCGACCGCGAAGAGGATCGCGGCGAGCGTGAGGGCGATCAGGAGACGCGCGCGCT
This sequence comes from Chloroflexota bacterium, assembly GCA_005883775.1. Lineage (GTDB taxonomy): Bacteria > Chloroflexota > Limnocylindria > P2-11E > P2-11E > 3-1-20CM-2-70-9. The sequence goes on from VBEU01000074.1 coordinate 26,323, forward strand.
GCCCGGTTCTTTGATGCACGGAATGAACGGTACAATTCATGTGCGCAGTCCTCGCGGCTTGGAGGCTTCCCACTTGGCTCAGATCAGTCACGACGTGACCATCTCCAGCGTCGTCGAGCGTTGGCCCGACGCCGCGCGGATCTTCGCTCGCTACGGCCTGTCGTGCGCCTCCTGCTCGATCTCCAAGAGCGAAACGATCATGGCGGGCGCCACCGGGCATGGCGGCGGTCGCGTGAACGTCGAGGACCTCATGCGGGATCTCAACGCCTATGCCGATAGCGGCAAGCTCCCCGACAATCTCCCAGCCGCGAATGCGACCGCCGGAGGCGCAGGTATGAAGATGCGCGGCATGGCCGAGCAGAAGGGCATAAAGCATGTGATCGCGGTCATGTCGGGGAAGGGCGGGGTGGGGAAGTCACTCGTCGCCGGGCTCCTGGCTATCGGACTGCGCTCAACCCGCCAAAGTCGCGTGGGGGTATCCCGATCATGTCGATGAACCTGCTCCTTCCAGAAGAGGGAGAGGCCGTGATCTGGCGCGGTCCCATGGTGTCCGGCGCGATCCGCCAGTTCTTCAGCGACGTCCAGTGGGGCGAGCTGGACTACCTGATCGTCGACCTGCCCCCGGGGACGAGCGACGCGCCGCTCACGGTGATGCAGGCGCTCCCGGTCGATGGCGTCGTCCTCGTCACCACGCCGCAGGCGCTCGCGGCGATGGTCGTGACGAAAGCGGTGAAGCTCGTCAAGCAGCTGGGCGGGGACATCCTCGGGATCGTCGAGAACATGGCCTACGTCCGCCTTCCCGACGGCTCGACGATCGAGGTATTCGGCCCGTCCCAGGGGCTGAAGCTCGTCATCGCCTCGAATGCACCGCTCATCGCGAAGATTCCGATCGATCCCGAGATCGCGAAGCTCGCCGACGCCGGTCTCATCGAGTCATACGAGTCGCCCGAGTCCGAGGAGCTCATCGTGAACTTCCTCGAGCGCGCGCCGGAGAAGCACCCACAGGTCCCCGTCGCATAGAACGGGATCGCCGCGTAGACCAGCTCACGCTCGCGGAAGCGCGCCGCCTCGCGGTCCACGCGCAGCTCCTCGATGCTGCGCCACGTCCGAGCCGTCGCACGATCCTTGAGACGGTCCAGCATCTTGGCTACCTTCAGCTCGATCCGACCAACGTAGTCGCACGCAACCACCTACTGATCCTCTGGTCGCGGCTGGGCCGATACGATCGCGCCGATCTCGATCACTTGATGTGGACCGACAAGGCGCTGTACGAGACCATCTCGTTCATCCTGCCGACCTCGGATCGGCCACTCCATGAGGTCCGCACGCGTGCGATCCGCCTGGGCTTTGATCCGTCATCGCGATCAGGGCGGATGCACAAGTGGATGAAGAAGAACGATGCACTCCGGCGCGACGTGGTCGCCCGGCTTCGGAAACACGGGTCCTTGCCGCTCACCGCTTTCGAGGACCGCGCGATCGATTCGTGGACGAGCTCAGGATGGACCGCCGCGCGCAACGTGTCGCAGATGCTGATGTTCCTCATGCGGCTCGGTGAGGTCTCTGTCGGCGGACGCGCGGGCGGGAAGAAGATGTGGACCCTTACGAAGGGATGGCTCCCGAGTGTCCGGCCGATGACCGCGAAGGCCGCGGCGCGCGCCGCGACCGAGCGCGCGCTCGGGGCGGCCGGTGTCGCGACGTTCAAGGAGCTGCGGTACTTCTATTCGCTGGGCGACCACGTGACCGCCGATGCACTCACTGCTCTCGAGCACGACGGCGTGGCGACCCGTCTGACGATCGAGGGCCTCCGCGGGCCGCACTACGCGCTCACCTCGGCCCTCGGGAGGCGGAACCATGTGTCCGAGCGGACGACGCTCCTCTCACCCTTCGACAACGTGATCATCGATCGCAAGCGGACCGAACTCCTCTTCGGCCTGCGTTACCGGATGGAGATCTACGTGCCGAAGCATCTGCGGGTTCGCGGCTTCTGGGCCATGCCCATCCTGCACGGCGAGCGGCTCATCGGCACCGTCGACCCGAAGGTCGACCGCGAGCGCGGCCGACTCGAAGTGATCACCTTCCGGCTCGAACACGACGCGCCGCGGGATCGATCGACCCGACGAGCCATCGAGAGCGCAGTGGAGGATCTCGCGGCGTTCGCGGGTGCGACCGAGGTGACCTGGCCAAAGGGGATCGCTTCGTCATACTCGCGGCGGTGATCGCGAGAGCCCGCGCGAATTCCGGCGCGCTCTGGCTGCTCGCGGCCACGACCATCGCCAACGTCCTCGGTTTCGGGTACCAGCTCGTCATGGCGCGGCTTCTCACCGCCGAGCAGTACGCGATCCTCATCGCGCTCTTCGGCGTGCTGATCCTCGAGGCGATCTCCAGTCAGGTGATCCAATCGGCGACCGCAAAGGGGTCTCGCGCTCACGATCGTGGCGCTCTCCGGGCCGATCTCGCAGGTTCTCGTGCTTCCCGGGCTCGCGGTGATCTTCCTCGGCGTTGGCCTCTTCTTCGCCGGCATGATGACCTTCGCCCTCGGTCTGCTCCAGGGTCTGGCTCGCTTCGGCTGGATGGGGAGCGTGCTCATCGTGCAGGCCGGCGCGCGTCTCGTGATGGGCGTCGCGCTGGTCCTGCTCGGTCTCGGCGTGAACGGAGCATTTGCCGGCGCGACGGCGGCCATCGCCGTGAGCGTGCTCGTTGCCGCGGTGCCACTCGCCCCACTCCTTCGTGCCGCGCGCCGCTCGACGGCCGTCGTCGAGCTCGCCGCGTCGGAGACGAGATTCTTTGCCCTCGCCGCGGTGGTGCTGCTCGCATACGCGGCGCTCACCAACATCGACGCCGTCCTTGCGCCCGCCGTCCTGAGCCCGGCCGAGGCGGGCACCTACGCCGGAGCGGTGACGCTCGGCAAGATCGTTCTGTTCGCGCCGATCGCCGTGGGCTTCCTGCTCCTCGAACGCACGGCGCGCGCGCATGCGCGGGGCGAGCCGACGGAGCGCGCACTGTTCCTTTCCCTCGGCCTCGTCCTCGCCACGAGCGGCGTCGTGGCGCTCGCCTACATCGTTGCGCCGGGTCTCTTCGTGGGGCTCATCGTCGGCAGCCAGTACCCCGCGACCGTCGCCGTCGCCCCCGTCTACGGGATCGCGGCGCTCTCCAACGCGCTCCTGAACCTCTGGATCAGCTACTTCGTCGGTCGCGGCGAGATGCGCTGGTCGCGCTCACGACGCAGGCCGTCGCGATCGTCACCTTTCTTATCGAGCGAACCGGTCAGACCAAGGTGGCGCTGACGCCTCGCTGACACGCCACGCCGCTACCCTCCGTGGTCGCATGCCTCCTTCGAGCACTCTCCTCCGAGCCGCGCTCGCGCTGACGGCGACGGGGATCGTCTCCGCCGCGAGCATCCGGCACGTCCAAGAGGAGAGCGGCGCCGATGTCATGTTCGCGGTTGCGTACGCGTTCTATCTCTCACTGATCCTGATCGCGACCCCGCGACACCCACCGCGATGGGCACCCGTGCTCGGATTCGCGTTCGCGGCGATCACCTATGTCGCAGCGATCCTGACGCTCAACGGGAACGCGCTCGCCGTCGGCCTCTACCTGCTCGTCGCCCTTCTCGGGTACCTCGCCACGCCGGCGACGTTTCGACCGTTGACTGTCGCGGCCTTCGCTCTCTGGACGCCGGCCATCCGGTTCTTCGGGCCCGATCCCCTCGCCGGGCAATTCCCGCCGCTTCTCGCCTTTGCGTCCGTCCTCTCGCTGATCAACCTCGTGGCCACGCTTCTCGATCGAAGCGCCCACGATCCTGACGAGCGGCTCCGCCGCATCGGTCTCGGCCTACTCGCGGTCGCGACCGTGGCGACGGTCGTCGAGCGGCATCTCGCCGTCGAGTCGCTCGTTGTCGCACCGGATGATGTGATGGCGCTGGTGGTCGTCGGCGTGCTTCCGCTCCTCGCAGTCGTTCGGCTACGGCCATCGACGCGCGACGCGATCGCGACGGGTCTCGCGCTCGCCACGTTTGTCCTCGCGGCGATGGCGCTCATCCTCGGCAAGGGCTACCACGTCGACGCGGTCACGGTGCCGCACGTCGCGGCGCAGCAGCTCCTCGCGGGGCACGACCCTTACAGCACCTTCGACCTTCCCGCGGCCTTGGCTCAGTTCGGAATGAACCCCGACCTGGTGACGCACTACGAAGATGGAACCGTCGTCCGCTCGCTGAATTACCCCGCGCTGAATTTTCTCCTGGTCACGCCGTTCATTGCCCTTGGTGTGACCGACATCCGCTGGATCTATCTCGTGGAGATCGTCGCTCTCGTCCTCATCCTGCTCCGTAAGGTGCACATCCCGTGGCGTCCGCTGGTCTCGGCCGGCGTCGTCGGCAACACCGTCATCGTGCGCCAGAACATCCTCGCGGGGGTCGATCCCACGTGGTGGGCGCTGCTGACGGTCGCCTGGATCTTCGTCGAGTCGCGATGGCTTTCGCCGATCGCGGTCGGGCTCGCGATCGCCTCGCGACAGCCGGCATGGTTCGCGGCTCCGTTCTACCTGTTGGCCATCTGGAAGCGGAGCGGGCGCGCCGAAGCGATCCGCCGCGCGGCCATCGTCGCTATTGCCGCCCTTGCCCCGAACCTTCCGTTCATCGTCGCCAACCCCGATGCGTTCTTCGACGGCATCGCACAGCCGATGCTCGGCGCGTTCGCGCCCTATGGCGTTGGCTTCGTGCGGCTAGGGCTCGACGGCCCGTTCCCGCTCCTACCGCGCGCCGTCTACGGAGCCCTTTCGGCCGTTTCGCTCGTGGCGCTCCTCGTTGTGCTCTGGCGCTTCTGGCGCCGCATTCCGATCGGCGCGGTCATCTTTCCGTTCGTTCCGCTCTATCTCGCCTGGCGTTCGCTCCAGAACTACTTCGGCTCGATCCCGCTCCTCGCCATGGCAGGCGACGACGAGCTCATCGTGGGCACGGCCGGCGAACGCCGCGAGGCCAGCGCCTTGAGCGCCTTCGCCGCATCTACGACGCCCGCGCCCGCGACGTCGGCTGCCAGCCCGAGGTCGTCGGCGCTCTGAATGAGCGCGCGCCGGACGGCGCGTGCGCGCGCGACCCGAGAGTCCGCCCGATTCGTCGATCGCGACGCCTGGAGTAGAAGGGCGCACACGCCGGTCACGTGCGGCGTGGCCATCGACGTTCCGCTCATGCGGACGTAGCGGTCTGGGACGGTGCAGCGATCGGCATCCAATGCCCGCGCGCGTGCGCTCGCGACGCCGACACCGTAGTGGCACGCGGCGCGTGGAGTCGTACCGCCACCGACCGCGACGACGTCGGGCTTATGCGCGCGCAGACCGGCGACCGGGCCGCGAGAGCTGTAGTCGGTGATACGGCGATGCTTGTCGATGGCGCCGACTGTGATCGCGCCGGCCGCGCAACCGGGCGAGCCGATCGTGCTCGGCCCCGGGCCGGAGTTGCCGGCCGCGACGCAGACGAGGATTCCCTCAGCGCTCAGCGCGTCGACCTCGCGCGACAGCGGATCGTGCGGATCGCCGGGGCCGCCAAGCGAGAGGTTCACCACTTCGACCTTCAGCCGGCTGAGCCACGAGAGCGCGGCCAGAACGGTGTCCTCGGTCCCACCCCGTAGCGAGAGCGCCTTGGCGATCACGAGCGATGCCTTCGGGGCGACGCCGCGATAGACCGCACCCGCACCGGCAACGATGCCGGCGACATGC
>VBEU01000145.1 GCA_005883775.1 Chloroflexota bacterium
GCGACGGACAGATCAACGCCTTCGAGGAGACCACGAACGGACGATTCGAGCATCGCGGCGAGCTGCGCGACGGAAGTGGGAAGGCGATCTCCGTCGATGGCCTTTGGGCGCTCCAATTCGGCCACGGAGCACCGAACAACGGTCCGATCAACACCCTCTTCTTCACAGCCGGTCCGAACGACGAAACGGACGGACTCCTGGGCTCGATCACCGCGCCCTAGACGAAGCGGCGGCGAGGCGGCGCGGCGATCGCCGCGCCGCCGGCCCCGCCCGCCGACGCGACGCTTGACGCCCCGGCATAGGATTCCGCCGGGGGAGCGCGCGAATGGCGATGGCCTTGACCGACAAAGACCTGGTCTGCCGCGAGTGCGGGAATCCGTTTGTCTGGACCTCCGGTGAGCAGGAGTTCTACGCGCAGAAGGGCTTGCTGCATGAGCCCCAGCGGTGCCCCGATTGCCGCCGCCGCGCCAAGGCCGAGCGCGCCGCGACGAGAGCGCAGAGCATGCACGACATCGTCTGCTCCAACTGCGGCCGCGCCGGCCAGGTGCCGTTCGCCCCGCGGAGCGATCGGCCCGTCTACTGCTCCGAGTGTTTCGAGGCGCGCCGCACGGCGACCGATCCGATCGCCACGAACTGACCGACCGGCCTCCTTTCTGCATCCACGCAGCCTGTGAGGCGCTTCCTTCTCGGCTTTCTCTTGGGCGCGATCACGATCGTTGCGGTTCTCGTCGGTGTCGGGCATTGGCTCGACGTGACCGATCCGCTCGCCCACGCGGACGCCATCGTCGCGATCTCCGGTGACACCGGCGCCCGCGCGGAAAGCGCGATCACCCTCTGGAAGCAGGGCTACGCGCCGGTCCTGATCTTCTCCGGCGGCTCGAGCGATCCGGAATCGGTGGCGTCGGCCGAGCTGATGAAGCGAGTGGCCGTTGCGGCGGGGGTGCCGGCGAATGCGATCGTCGTGGAAGGCACCTCGGCCACGACCGAGGAGAACGCGCAGCACGTCGCGGAGCTCATGAAGAGTGCGGGTCTGCGGTCGGCGATCCTCGTCACGAGCCCGTACCACCAGCGGCGCGCCGCCATCCTCTTCGAGCGCGAGTTCGAGCGCGTCTCGCTGTCCTTCCGCAACCGTCCCGCGGACGATCCGGACTGGGACGCGACGCTCTGGTGGACGCGCGAGCCATCGCGCAGCCTGACCCTTGTCGAGCTCGCGAAGCTCGGAGCTCTGGTCGCGGGGCAGCACCCGGGATAGCATTCGAATACGTGCCCGTGACGGCCATCGTCGGTGCTCAGTGGGGCGACGAGGGCAAAGGCAAGATCACTGACCTCCTGGCGCAGGAGGCGGATGTCGTCATCCGATTCCAGGGCGGAAACAACGCCGGTCACACGGTCGTTAACCAGCACGGCACGTTCAAGCTCCATTTGGTCCCAAGCGGGATCTTCAACCCGAACGCGCTCTGCATTCTCGGCCCCGGTTGCGTCGTCGATCTCGCCTTCCTCTGCCGGGAGCTCGCCGATCTCGACAAAAGCGGCATCTCCACCGCGAACCTAAGGGTGAGCGACCGCGCACACCTCGTCATGCCGTGGCACATCGCGCTCGACCGCCTCGACGAGCGCGAGCGCGGCCGGAAGAAGCTCGGCACCACCGGCATGGGCGTGGGGCCCGCGTACTCGGACAAGGTCGGCCGCCACGGCATCCAGGTCTACGAGGTCCGCGATCCGAAGCGCTTCCGTGCGCGGGTCAAGCAGGAGCTCGAGACGAAAAATGCGATCCTCGAACGATTCGGGGACGCGCCTCTCGACGTGAACCAGGTCGCTGACGGAGTGCTGGCGGCGGCGGGCAAGCTCGGCGATCGCATCGTCGACACGCTTCCCCTCGTCGAATCCGCGCTGGCCAAAGACGCGCGCGTTCTGCTGGAAGGGCAGCTCGGCGCGATGCGCGATCTCGACTGGGGCATCTACCCGTACGTCACGAGCTCGAATCCCCTCGCGGGCGGCGCGAGCGTCGGGGCCGGGATCCCGCCGCGAAGGATCACGCGCGTGATCGGGGTCGTGAAGGCCTATTCGACGGCAGTTGGCGAGGGTCCGTTCCCGACCGAGCTCCGCGGCGACGAAGCGACCGCGCTCCGCGAGCGCGCACACGAATACGGTGCGACCACCGGGCGCCCCCGGCGTGTCGGCTGGTTCGACGCGGTCGCGGCGCGGCACGCGCATCGCCTCAACGCCTTCACCGAGCTCGCCGTGACGAAGCTCGACGTGCTCGACGTCTACGACCGGATCCCTTTCTGCGCGACATACGAGCTCGACGGCAAACGTACGTCCGACATGCCGACGACACTCGTGCTGGAAAGAGCTCGTCCGTGCTACGAAACGCTGGAGGGCTGGTCGAGCGACATCACCGGGGTAACCGAACGTCGCGCGTTGCCGCCAAAGGCGGTCGCCTACCTCGGTCGCATCGCTGAGACCGTCGGGGCGCCGGTCGGAATGATCGGGGTTGGACCCGAGCGGGCGGCGACGCTCCTCTAAGATCGCGGCCGTAGTGAGCAGCCTCATCGATATCGCGTTCCCGTACCGCCGCAGGCGCTCGTACGGCGCGGCCTCGTTCGCGTTCACGTTCCTGGTGCTGCTCTTCGAGGTGGAGCTCCTCGCGTTCGTCGGCGTCGCAATCGCGGCGCGCCAGCTCCAGCTCTGGTGGGACCTGCAGCCCATCGTGTTCCCCACGGCGTGCCTCATCAGCCTCGCGGCGGCCGCCGTGTTCTGGTGGCGAGCGCGCTCCTGGAGCAAGCGGCGCGTGGAGACGCTCGAGGCCTGGGCTCGCGGCGGCACGACCTTCGGACAGCAGCTCGCGCAAAAGCGCGACTAGTTCGCTCCGACCGATACACTTGCCCGGGTGAGGGCGGCGGATTGACCCGGGAGGACAAGTTCGCCAAGGAAGGTCTGACCTTCGACGACGTCCTCTTGATCCCTGCCCGCAGCGACATCCTCCCGACCCAGGTCTCGACCGAGACCCGCCTCACCAACGCGATCCGCCTCGACATCCCGATCCTCTCCGCCGCGATGGACACGGTCACCGACGCGCGCCTTGCGATCGCGCTCGGGCGCCTGGGCGGCCTTGGGGTCATCCATCGGAATCTCACCGTCGCAGAGCAGGTCGAGGAGGTGCGGCGGGCGAAGGACGCGGACGTGATCGTCGGCGCGGCGGTCGGCGTCTCCGGTGACGCGGACGAGCGCGCCGCGGCGCTCGTGGGGGCGGGTGTCGATGTGATCGTGGTCGACACCGCGCACGGCCACTCCGCGGCCGTCGTGCGGATGGTCGAAAAGGTCAAGGCCCGGCATCGCGTCGACGTCATCGCGGGCAACGTCGCCACCGCCGAGGGTACCGAGGAGCTGATCGCCGCGGGCGCCGATTGC
>VBEU01000075.1 GCA_005883775.1 Chloroflexota bacterium
TTGACGGAGCGCGTGATGAACGAGTCGTCGACACCGAGGAGCTTCATCTTCTCGGCGAGCAGCTTGCGGAACTGCGGGATCGGCATGTCGTTCTTCTTGACCTCGCCCGTGCCCTCGATGGTCGGCGCGACGCGGCGCGCGTTGATCGCGGTGCGCAGGAAGTTCGCGACCGAGACGCCCGGGATCGCCGATGGGTACTGGAACGCGAGAAAGACTCCCGCGCGCGCACGCGCGTCGACCGGCAGCTTCAGAAGATTCACCCCGTCGAGGAGCACCTGGCCGCGCTCGACCTTGTACTTGGGGTGACCCATGATCGCAAGCGAGAGCGTGCTCTTGCCGGAGCCGTTCGGTCCCATGATCGCGTGCACCGAACCGCTCTCGACGACGAGATCGATCCCGTTGAGGATCGTCTTGCCCTCAACGCTCACGACGAGGTCCTTGATCTCGAGACTAGACATGCACACGCTCCCGCGTCGTGGTCTTGGCGAGCTCGGCGAGGGTCATGCCATCGAGTGCCTTCGCGATGCTGTCCTGCAGCTTGAGCCAGACCGCACGCGTGCCGCAATCGGGCTCACGCACGCAGTTCAAGATGGCCTCTCCCTCGGCGGTACAGATCTGGGGCTCGATCGGTCCCTCGAGCGCGCGCACGACGTCACCCGCCGTGATCTCGCGCGGCTCGCGGGCGAGGACATAACCGCCGCCCGCGCCGCGCTTCCCGTTCACGAGACCGGCCTTGCGAAGCGCGGCGACGAGCTGCTCGAGATAGGCCTCGGGCAGGTCCTCTCGCTCCGCGACGGCGTGCAGAGAGACGGTCCCCTGGCCCCAGTGCTTGGCGAGGTCGACCATGAGCCGCATCCCGTACTCGCCGCGCGTGGAGACATGGAAGGCCGCAGGTGAATTTCCGAGCACTTCACTCGGAATTGTACGCGTTAGATACCCCAGCGAGAAGCGGCCGTTTCGGCCCCAAATCGTGGCCTGTGCGTGGTCATCGGGTAGGGTCGGCGCCGTGCCTCTTCCTTTTCGGGCCGCCGCCGTCGGATCGACGAATCCAGCGAAGGTCGAAGCGGTGCGGCGCATCCTCGAGCGGCTTGCGCCGCGATGCGCGCTGGAGGCGCTGAACGTTCCGAGCGGCGTCGGCGCGATGCCGCTTGGCGAGGACGCCGTGCGCGCCGGCGCACATGCGCGGGCGCGCGCCGCGCTCGAGCGTAGCGGCGCGGACGTCGCCTTCGGGCTCGAGGGTGGCGCCATCCTCGAAGCCCGAGATGCGTGGCTCACCGGACATGTCGTCGCGGTGACGCGCGACGGAAGGCTCGGTGAGGCGGCATGGGGACGGATGCTCCTGCCGCACGTCGCCGCGGAGCGACTGCGCGCCGGCGAAGAGCTCGGCGACATCATCGACGATCTCTTCGAACGCAAGGAGTCCAAGCGTCAAGCGGGCGCGATCGGGATCCTCACCGAGGGCGCGATGTCACGCACCGATGCGTTCGCCTACCTCGTCGCGATGGCCTGCGCGCCGCTCCTCCATCCGGACCTCTATGCCGAGGGATCGTGAGAGGTCAGCGCAGAGGCACAGGCGTCGGCACCGGGATCCGGACCGGCGCGCGTTCCACAGCCGTTTCTCGATAGCCCAGCCTGCCCCGCGTGATCACGAGAACTCCGATCGCAACGATCGCGAGACCGAAGTACATGAGGCGTCCGTCGACGCCTGGATAGAAGCCGGTCAGGATCGCGGCCGAGGCGACCACATCGAAGGACGCATGCAGCAGCGCCACCAGAGGTAGCGAGCCTCCGGTCGAATTGAAGACCCACGTGAGAATCAGCCGCACCGGAACGGCGAAGAGCACCAGGAGGTAGAAGATGTATTCGGGGACCTCGGATGTCGTGAGCCGGCCGGAATCGGTGAGGCCGCCGGCAAGGAAGAGCAGCGGGAAGTGCCCGAGCCCGAAGAGCGGAGCGACCATCAAGCTCGCGAAGACCGGCCCGAAGCGCTTCTGCCACCGTGCAGTGAGGAACGACATCCAGCCGGTCTCCTCCCAAAGCGAGATGAGCACAGCAATGAGAACGACCTGCAGGACGTAATTCGGAAGGAACTGCGGAAGGTTCGCGCCGAACGCGCCGAGGACGCTCGTGCCCTGGACCACCGCGGCGGCCACGAGCAATAGCAGCGGCGCGCCGAAGAGAGCGAGCAGGTACCACTGCGGGCCCGTGCGCCACGTGAAGTAGCGGCTGCGGAGCTCGCGAACGCCATCCTTGCCGTCAGCGATCCGTGTCACCAGGAAGGCGCCGCCCGCGAGGCCGACGATGGTCAAGAGGAGGATCGAGGGCTGCGGCGGGAGATCGTACGCGAAGAGGCCGAAACCTGACGTTCCGAGGAGCGCCGGTAGAAAGAAGATCCAGCCTGTGACGTAGAAGAAGATGAGGAACGCGCCCGCGGGATGCCGCGCGATGGTCGCCTTGATGGTCGACCAGACGGTGGGTTGAGTCGATGCGATCACGAGAACCCCCAAGGCGCCGACCCCGTCGAGCGCACCTTCACCTTACCCGAGTGACCAAGCAAGGAAGCACGCAACGGGTCGCTACGACAGCCACCACCGGCCCGGCGGCCGAAGCCGCCGGGCCGCTCATTTCTTGGCTTACGCCGTCGCGGGCATCGGGACCGCGCCGATCTGCTCGAGCAACGTCATGAGGTCGAAGAAGTGTCTGGTCTCGGCGACCTTGTCGCCCTTGAATCTGATTACCTGGACCGCCGAGATCTTCACGCGCTTCTGGCTGGCAGGGATGGTGCCCATCGCTGAGACGAGGTCACCCCGGTGCGTCCCCTGCCAGGTGATCTCGAGCACCACGGTATCGGCGCCCTCGGTCACCTTCGTGATCGTTCCCGTCGCGTCGGGGAACGCTTCCTTCCATCCCTTGCTTGCCTCGACGATCTGATCCGGACCCTGGACTTTGCGCTGGGTCGCGAGCTCTTCGTACACCGCGTCCGAGCTCAGCGGCGCCTTGAACCGCTCCCAATCTCCCGCGCTGAACGCTTCAATGCCCTCTTTCGCCAAGCGCACCTTGTCTGTACCCATCGTGGTCCTCCCCTTTTAACGCTCGATAGCGACTGGCCAGGCTTCCTGGCCGAGCGTACTCCGGGTGCAAAACGCGACGGTTACGAGCTGGGTGGTCCAAAGCGGCGCGCGCCGGCCACGGTTCCGATGAGGACGGGCTCGGGCGGCACGTCGGCCGACGCCACCGCGCTCTCGTCGACGAACTTCCGCGTGTAGAGGCGGTGGTAGAGGCCGCCGCGCGTGAGGAGCTCCGCGTGCGTGCCCTCCTCGACGATGCGGCCCCGGTCGAGCACCAGGATCCGGTCCGCGCGCTCGACCGTCGACAGCCGGTGCGCGATCACGATCGTCGTGCGGCCACGCATCAGACGGTCAAGGGCCTGCTGAACGAGGAATTCGCTCTCGTTGTCGAGCGAGCTGGTGGCCTCGTCGAGGAGAAGGATCCGGGCGTCGCGAAGGATCGCCCTGGCGATGGCGATGCGCTGCCGCTGTCCGACCGACAGCCGGACGCCGCGCTCGCCGACAATCGTCTCCATGCGCTTCGGCATTCGCGAGATGAACTCGGTGGCGTTCGCGGCTCGGGCCGCATCCTCGATCTCCGCCTGCGTCGCGTCGAGCCTCCCGTAGCGAATGTTCTCGCGGATCGTGTCGCCGAAGAGGATCGGCTCCTGCGGCACGACCGCGATCTGCTCGCGCAGCGAACGGAGCGTGACCTCGCGGATGTCTCGCCCATCGACGCACACCCGACCACCGACCGGGTCGTAGAAGCGGCCGACGAGATTCACGAGCGTCGTCTTGCCGGCGCCCGACGGACCGACGAGCGCGGTCGTCTTGCCTTCGCCGAACACGGTCGACAGCGATTCGAATATCAGCGGCCCTTCGCCGTACTTGAAGGACACCGCGTCGAACTCGATCTCGCCGCGCACCGGGCCGATCGGAGCGGCGCCCGGGAGGTCGCGGACGTCAGGCTCGGTGTCGAGCAGAGCGAAGATCCGGTCGGCCGCGCCGAACGCTTGCTGGATCCCCGTCCACTGGCTCGCGAGACCGCCGACCGGACCGGCCACCATTCCCATGTAGAGAAGGAATGCGACGAGCTCACCCGCGGTGAGCTCACCACTCGCCACCTGGTGCCCGCCATACCAGAGGACAACGATCGACGACGCGAACCCGAGGAACCCGATCGCCGGGAACATGATCGCGCCGACGCGCGCGCGGTCGATGCTCTTCTGGAACATCACGATGAGCTTCTCGTGGAAGCGCTTCGCCTCGTAGTCCTCGCGGGTGAAGGCCTGCACCACGCGCACCTCGGCGAGCGCCTCTTGCAACACACCAACGGCCTCACCCTGCGCGTCCTGCGCCGCGCGGGAGATGTCGCGTATCCGGCGGCCGAGGTACTGGCCGATGATCCCGATCGGCGGCGCGACCACCAGCGTGAGCAATGCGAGCCGCCAGTTCATGAGAAAGATGATCGTGATCCCGCCCACGAGCGTCAGGACCTGGCCGAGCACCTGGATGATCGTCTGCGTGACGACGCCGTGCACGAGAGTCGCGTCGCTCGTGACGTGCGACATGAGGTCGCCAGTCTTCCGGACGTTGAAAAAGGACAGCGACATCGACTGGAGGTGGTTCACGATCGCCATGCGCAGGTCGAAGATGACCTTCTCGCCCGTCCAGGCCATCACGAACTGGCGCACGCCGTCAACGACCGCGCGCACCAGCAGGACTACGACAAAAATGACGACGAGCTCGTCGAGCAGCCCCGGCTCCTTCAGGCCGAGGTCGAGCACGCGCTGCACGATCTTCGGCCAGACGAGTCCAAGCGCGGTCGAGACCAGGAGCAATACGACGGCGATCCCAAGATTCCCCCGATACGGTCCGACAAATCGCAGGAGTCTCCGATACATCGCGACCGTGGGTCGCTTCTTCGCGGCGTCGCCGCGCTGGCCCCACATGAACATGTGGACGCCCCCGCCGCCGCCCATCCCGATCATTCCTTACTCCCAGCCACCGAAGGTGGCGGCAGCAGGATGGTCAGGGCGAACGAAGTGAGTCATGACCACTCCACGTTAGCCGACGGCGTCAGGGCCGCAGCCACACTGTGCCGAAATACTCGATCCCGCTGTACCCGACAAGGCGCGCCGTGGTGGCGTTCGGCTTGTCGGCGAAGAGCAGCGGGACCCGAAGCGCGTCGGTCCGCGCGATCTTGGACACCTGTTTGTAGAGCTCGGCCCGTTTTGTCGGATCCGCCTCCGCGCGGGCCTTGCGGACCAAACCCACGATCAGCGACGCACCGGACGGGTCATCGAGTCCATACAGCGGCCAGAAGACGTCGTCCGGATCGAGACCGAGTGCGGTCGTGTCGAGAGTGAACGTCGCGCCGGACACGCCTAGCGCAGACGGCTCGACCGAACGAAGGCGGGCGATGACGCCGATCTTGGCAAGGTCCGCGGCGATCGATTGGGCGATGCGCTGCGGATCTGGGTAACCCGCGGTCGGAACGTTCGGGTACGCGAGGTCGGCCGAGATCGGGGTCGGGACGTGGGCGTCGGCGAGCACCTTGCGCGCTGCATCGACGTCGAGCGCCGAGAACTCGACCACGCTGTCGTCGTACCCGAGCGAACCGGGAGGCACGACCTGCATCGCCGGCCGCGACGTACCGGCGTAGACCGCCGCGAGCGCGTTGCGGTTGACGGCCATCGCCACGGCGCGGCGGGGCTCGGCTCGATCGAATGGCGTCGCCGTCGCGTCGATGCCGAGCGATGCGAGGGCCGCGTCCTTCCGGGGGCTGACCACGAGGGTCGGGTCGCTGCGGGCGCTCGACGCCTGCGCTACGGGAAGGTCGAGCGCGGCATCGACACGCCCAGCACGCAGCTCCGCGAGCCGCGACATGGCGTCAGGCACGGGCCGAAACACAAGTCCATCGAGGTACGGGAGCTGCTTTCCGGCGCCGTCACGACCCCAGTACGAGTCGTTCCGACGGAGCGTGAGCCCGCCGTCGGGAGCGAGCGCGCCCGCTGACGCCACAAAGGGTCCGGTGCCCGCGGATCCCCGCGCGATGGCGGCCTGCGGCGATGCGAGGTGCGCGAGGAATGGACCGAACGGAGCGCGAAGATCGAAGCGCACCGTGCGGGGATCGAGCGCCTGCACGCTCAGGATCGCGGAAGGGTCGCCGAAAAGCGTGCGATAGGCGTGCGTCGTTCTTCCGCGCTCGAAGCTCGCGACGACGGCGGACGCGTCGAGGGCGCTTCCATCATGGAAGAGGACACCCTCGCGAAGCGTGAACGTCCATGACGCGCCGTCGTTCGCCATGACCCACGACGATGCGAGGCGGGGACCGATCCGCGATGTGGCCGGATCGACGTCGACGAGAGTCTCGAAGATCTGGCGGGTCGCGATGAGCGAGGCCTCGTCGGCCCAGGGATCCAGCGCCGTCGCCTCCGCGGCGATCGCAAGGCGCAGGGTTCCGCCCGTGGTCGCCGGAGTAGGCGTGGGCGTGGCACTGCTCGGGGCGAGGGTGCACGCACCGATCACCATCAAGATCGCGATGAGCAGGGCGGAGGATCGCATCCGGCGACGCGTTACCTCGGCCCACCGGCCGTCAGGACGCCTTGAGCCTCGGGTCGAGAGCATCGCGAAGGCCGTCGCCGATGAGATAGAGACATAGAACGGTCAGGAAGATCATCGCGCCAGGGGCCACGACGAGCCATGGTGCGCGGGTCGCGTAGCTCTGCGCGTTGGAAAGCATGTTCCCCCAACTCGGGGTCGGCGGCGTCACTCCGAGGCCGAGATAGCTGAGCGCGGATTCCGCGAGGATGATCGTGCCGATGTCGATCGCGGCGAGAACGAAGATCAACGGGAGGACGTTGGGCAGGATGTGGCGGATGAGGATCCGCGGCGTCGCGGCCCCGATCGTCCGCGCCGCGGTGACGAACTCGCGTTCGCGCAACGCGAAGGTCTGGCCGCGAACGAAGTTGGTCACACCGGTCCAGAAGAGCACACCGATGATCAGCGTGAGCGTGAGGGCTCCGGGCTGGAACAGCGACGTGATCAGCAGAAGGAGAAAGATGATCGGGATCGAGTTCAGCGTGGTGATGAACCAAGTGATCAGGTCATCCACCGCGCCGCGCATGTAGCCGGCGAGCAAGCCCAGCCCGACGCCCAACGTGAGATTCATGAACGCCGCGACGAAGCCGATAAAGAGCGAGACCTGGCCGCCGTAGAGCAGGCGGACCACCTGGCTGCGGCCGATCTCATCGGCACCGAGCATGTAGGCCGGCGGATCGAACGTCGGCTTCGCGTAGATGCGTAGGAGGTCCTGCTCCTCGAAGCTCGTGTGGAACACGTATTGCGCGAAAAGCGGCGCGCCGATCGCTGAGAGCGCGAGTAGGAGCAAGACCGCAGCGGCCCCCATCGTGAGCCGGTCACGACGGAGGCTGTACCACGCGTTGGTCCAGAGCCCGGCAGACGCACGCCGGGTCGCCCCGGTCACCGGGATCACGTCGGCGCGGGCGACTGTTGCCATCAGCTCAGACCTTGATGCGCGGATCCACGCGGGCGTACGCGAGGTCGCGAAGCAGGTAGCTGATCACCAGCATCGTGCTCGCGAACATGACCCCGGCCATGATCAGCGGGTAATCCTTCCCGCGAACGGCCGCGTAGGTGAGCTGGCCGACGCCCGGCCAGGTGAAGACCTGCTCGACGATGAGGGCGCCGCTGACGAGCGCCGCGAGGATGCCGCCCAGCGCGGTCACCACCGGGATCAGGGCGTTCCGGAGCGCGTGGACGTACACGACCGTGCGCTCGCGAAGGCCCTTCGCGCGCGCGGTCCGCACGTAGTCCTGCGCGATCACATCGAGGGTCTCGGTCCGCAGATATCGCGAGTAGTTGGCGACGCCGGCAAGCGCGAGGACGAACGCGGGTAGCAGGATGTGTTTCAGCCGGTCGGGGATGTCCCAGACGTCCTTGCCGATCGTGAGCAGGCCCTGGCTCGGAAGCCAGTGCAGGTTGACGGCGAAGAGCACGATCAACAGGAGTCCCATCCAGAACTGCGGGATCGCGTGTCCGATCACGCCAAAGAAACGCACGACGTTGTCGACCCAGCCGCCGCGATTGAGCGCGGCGATCACACCGAGCGGCACACCGATCCCGACTTGCAGGAACAGCGCGAGGACGGCGAGCTGGAGGGTCGCTGGAAGTCGTTCCAGGAGGAGAGCGAACGCCGGCTGGTTGTATTGCAGGGACTTGCCGAAATCGCCACGGAGCATGTTCATCAGCCAGTTCACGTATTGCACCGGCAGTGGCTGGTCGAGCCCGTAGAAGTGCCGAAGCGCGGCGATGTCCGCCTCGGTGATGTTGGTCGCGCCGAATGTGTAGAGACGCACTGGGTCACCTGGCGCAAGGCGCGAGATCGCGAAGACGATGACGGAGATCCCGAGCAGCGTGGGGATCGCGTATAGGACGCGCCGGATGATGTATTTGCGCATCGCCTCTCGGTGACCTCCGGGCCGCCGTGACCGGTGGGGCGCCCCGATCGGGCGCCCCACCGCGCGCGTGAAATCAGATCGCGGTTACTGCTTGATCCACCACTTCTCGACGTTCCATGTCGCGTCCGGGCTGAAGCTGCCCGGCTCGATGCCGCGAATGCGCTTGTCGGTGGCGAGGATCCTGTTCTGCGAGAAGCCGAAGTTGTACGGCTGGTCCTCGTTCAGGATCTTGTTCGCCTGCGCGTACAGGTTCTTCCGGACGTCCTGGCCGCAGTTCGGGCCGCGGCCCTGCTCGATGAGCTTGTCCAGGTCCGGATTGTTGTAGCCGACGAAGTTGTTCCCGGCCTGATCGGCTCTCGCGATGTTGCTCGAGTGCCAGATGCTGTAAAGGTCCGGATCGTTGCCCAACTGCCAGCCGATGATGATCGTCTCGATCTCGTTGCTGCCACTGTTGAGCTTGGGGACGAGCGTCGTGAAGTCTTCAACCTTTGGGTTGATCTTCACGCCGATCTTCTTGTACTGCTCCGCGGCAACTTGGAGGAACGTTTCACGGGTCTTGTTCCCCTGATTGGTGACGATCGTCCAGCCCAGGGTCTTGCCATCCTTCGCGTAGAAGCCGTCGGAGCCCTTCGTATAGCCGGCGTCTTTGATCAGCTGCTCCGCCTTGCCGGCGTCGAACTTGTAGTCGTTGTAGCCGGCGGTGCCCGGATAGGCCCAGGAGACCGACGGCGTGTTGTAAAGCTGCTTCTCCCCATGGCCCAGTACGACCGATTGCACGACGGTCGACATGTCCAAGCCGTAGGCGAGGGCCTGACGGATCCGCTTGTCTTGCAGGAAGGGCACGTTCGGGTTGTTCAGGCGCCACCCGATATAGACGTAGCCGTTGTCCTTCCACTCGTAGAGCTTCAGGTTGTCCGACTTCGAGAGGTCGTCGTAGTCGCCGGGCTGGATTGCGCCGAGCGTCAGCTCGCCGGTCTTGAGCTGTGCCGCCTGAACGGTGGAGTCGGCGACGACCTTTTGCACGAATTCGTCGAGGTATGGCGCGCCGCGCCAGTAACCGTCATTACGGCTCAGGATGACCTGATCGCCCTTGCGCCATTCCTTGAACTTGAACGGGCCGCTGACCGCGGCCGGCGCCGCATTCTCGGGCGCGGTGTCGATGTTCTTGGTGGGGTCGTTGTCGACGGTGTACTTACCGAAGACATGCGACGGGATCGGCGCGGACCCGAAAACCTGCAAAAGCGCGGGGCAGAAGGACCGGGTGAAATGCACGGTGAACTTCTTCGGGTTTGCGGTGTCGATCGTGATGCCGGAGATCGCCGTCGCCTTCCCATCGCGGTAATCGGCGAAACCCTCGACGTCCGCCCAGTTGCTCTTCTGCGTGGTGAGCTTGCTGCGCGCGGTTGCCTTGGCGCGGGCGAGGAAGTCCTCGGCGATGACCGGCTTACCGTCGGACCAGTTCGCCTTGGCGTCGATCTCCCACGAGAAGGTCTGGTTGTCGGCACTGACTGTCCACTTGCCCATCCACGGCACCGGGGTCCCGGTCTTCGGGTCGACGTTGATGAGCGTGTCGTACATGAGGCTGATGACCTGGGTCGAGGTTGCGTCCGTGCTGACCACCGGATTCAAAACTCGTATGTCGCTGAACGAGCCTCGGATCACTCGACCGCCGGCGACCGGCGTTTCCTGGGTCGTGGTCGTGCTGCTCGCGCTCGGTCCGCCGCTCGGCGCGCACGCCGTGGCGATGAGTACAGCCGCGGCCGCGATGCCGAGCAGAGTGCGGTGCGTGCGCTGTTGCGTCATGCCCCTCGGTGGCTCCTTTCCCAATGCGAGAAGTTTCGGCAGTCTAGGCAAAGCCCGCAGGTACGGCCGAACCCCGCCTGCTATACCGCCGTACGGGCGAGGACGTTCGGACGATCAGCGGGGTTGGTCGCCCGCCCGCTCTAGACGCCTGGGAAGTGGCACGCCGCCCAGTGCCGCGGCTCGTGCTCGATGAACTCCGGGTCGACTTCCGAGCAGATCTGCTGCGCCTTCCAGCAACGCGTGTGGAAACGGCAGCCAGAGGGCGGGTTCACCGGCGACGGGACATCGCCCGTCAGGATGATCCGCTTGCGCTTCGATTCGACAGCCGGATCCGGGATCGGCACCGCTGAGAGAAGAGCCTGGCTGTACGGGTGAAGCGGACGCTCGTAGAGGTCGACGCGGTCCGCGAGCTCGACGATCTTCCCTAGATACATCACGGCGACGCGGTCGCTGATGTGCCTCACGACCGAGAGGTCGTGCGCGATGAAAAGATACGTGAGCTTGAAGCGGTCCTGTAGCTCCTCGAGGAGGTTGATGACCTGTGCCTGGATCGACACGTCGAGCGCCGAGATCGGCTCGTCGCACACGATGAACTCTGGCTCGACCGCGAGCGCGCGGGCGATCCCGATGCGCTGGCGCTGGCCACCCGAGAACTCGTGCGGATAGCGGTTGGTGAAGTACGGATTCAGACCCACGACGCGAAGCAGCTCCTGGACGCGCTCGGTCTTTTCTTTCCCGCGCGCGAGGTTATGGACCTCGAGCGGTTCCCCGATGATGTTGCCGACGGTCATGCGCGGATTCAGCGACGCGTATGGATCCTGGAAGATCATCTGCATGCGCCGGCGCATCTTCCGCATGTCCTCGCCACCGAGCCTCGTCAGCTCGACGCCGTCGAACTTCACCTCGCCGGCCGTCGGCTTGTAGAGCTGCAGGATCGCGCGGCCGGTCGTCGACTTGCCGCACCCCGACTCCCCGACGAGCCCGAGCGTCTCGCCCTTCTCGACGAAGAAATCGATGCCGTCGACCGCGCGCACTGCCCCGACCTGGCGCTGGAAGATGATCCCCTGCGTCAACGGGAAGTGCATCTTCAATGCTTTGACATCGAGGAGGTTCTTGCCGCTGTCCGCCGTGGCGGTGCTGCGGACTCGGACGTAGTCCGGATCCGCGGGCTTCGTCGGTGTATTCAGGGCCATCTCTCTACACCTCTTATATCGCCGTCGGCGCGGGCGGCACATCGCCCGGTTTTGGCTCGGGCGGCAGCTGTGCGACTTCCTGTTTGATCTCTTCGAGCACGCGCGTGTCGCCGACCTCTTTGCGCCAGTCTGTGTCGACGAGCCAGCCGCCCTGCTGGGTGCCCCAGCACCGGGCCTCGTGGTCCGGCTTGGAGTTCGGGATGTGCACGAGCTCGGGCTCCTTCTCCCGGCACACCTCGCGCCGGTACTGGCAGCGCGGCTCAAACCGGCAGCCCGGCGGCGGCGCGATGAGGTCCGGCGGAAGGCCTTCGATCGGGAGGAGCTTGGCCTTGCGCCGCTCATCCAGGCGCGGGATCGACCGCAGGAGGCCCCACGTGTACGGCATCTTCGGGTTGGCGAAGAGCTCCGCGGTGTCGGCCTTTTCGACGATCTTGCCCCCGTACATGACGTGGATGCGCTGCGTCATGCCGGCCACGACCCCGAGGTCGTGGGTGATGAGGATGAACGCCGTCCGGAACTCGCGCGCGAGGTTCTTGAGCAGATCGAGAATTTGCGCCTGGATCGTCACATCGAGAGCGGTCGTCGGCTCGTCCGCAAGAATGAGCTTCGGGTTGCATGAAAGAGCCATCGCGATCATCACGCGCTGACGCATCCCACCGGAGAACTGGTGGGGGTAATCGTCTACGCGCTTCTTCGCGCTTGGGATCCCGACGAGATCGAGCAGCTCGATGGTCCGCTTGCGAGCTTCGCTCTTATCCATCTTGAGGTGAAGCTCGAGCGCCTCGGAGATCTGGCGGCTGATGGTGAGTACCGGGTTGAGACTCGTCATCGGGTCCTGGAAGATCATCGCGATGTTGTTCCCGCGGATCCCGCGCACCTCGTCGTCGTCCATCTTGAGGACGTCGGCGCCGTCGAAGACGATCGACCCCTTGACGATCTTCCCCGGCGGAATGGGAATGAGACGCATGAGCGAGAGCGCGGTGACGGACTTGCCGCAGCCCGATTCGCCGACGATGCCGAGCGTCTCGCCCGCCGCGAGCTCGAACGAAACGCCGTCAACCGCGCGGACGACGCCGTCGCGGTTTGCCATCACATCTTCGACCGCGGGTCGAGCGCGTCACGGAGCCCGTCTCCGACGAACGTGAACGCCAGCAGGACGATCGAGATGCACATCGACGGAAGCAATACTGGCCAGGCTGAGGTCGAGAAGACGATGAACCCCTCGTTGATCATGACGCCCCACGTCGGCGTCGGCGGCCGGATGCCGATCCCAAGATAAGAGAGGATGGATTCGGTGAGCATCGCTCCCGGGATCGCGAAGGCCACGGTCACGATGATGGGCGCGAGGATGTTCGGGAAAATGTGCGTGCGCATGATCCGTCCGGGCCCGGCACCGATGGCTCGCGCGGCCTCGACGAACTCACGGTGCTTTACCGACAGGACCTGCCCGCGGACGAGCCGGGCGACTCCGACCCAGTTCACGACCGCGATCCCGACGAAGATCACAAGGAGTCCGTTGTAGGCATCGCCGAGTGGGGTGCCGCGAAGGGTCGCCACGATGATGATCACGAAGAGCAGGTCCGGGAACGCGTAGACGACGTCGGTAATACGCATGAGAACGTCGTCGACGACGCCGCCGACGTATCCGGCGAGCATCCCGACGCTGAGCCCGATCGCGAGCACGATCGAGACCGGGACGAGGCCGATGATGAGACTCACTCGCGATGAGTACATGAGCCGGCTGAGGATGTCGCGACCCAGCTCATCGGAACCAAAGATGTATGCCGGATCGGTGAACTTGCTGCCGAAGAACTTCGTCCAGATGGGCTCCATCAGCTGCTTTGGACCGTTCTGCGCGAGAGGGTCATACGGCGCGAGCTTGATGCGGATCCCCAACAGATCGAAGTCGGCGAAGATCGCGGTCAGCGCCGCGAACGCGATCACGATGAGACCCACCAGGGCCGCGCGGTTTCGGATCAGCCGATAGAACGCGTCGCCCCACAGCGATCGCTGTTTCCGGGCGATGACGTTCATCTCCCCGGCCCGCTGCTGCTGTTGTGCGGTCGCCGCCGTCGCCACTAGCGCACCTTGATCCGAGGGTCGAGAACGCCATAAAGGATGTCGACGGTGAGGTTGGCCATCATGATCAGAAAGGCGTAGAGCAGCGTCGTGCCCATGATGACCGGGTAATCGCGCGCGAGAATGCTGATTATGTAGAGTCGGCCCATCCCGGGAACGTTGAACAGCGTCTCGATGATGAAGGAGCCGGTGATGAGGCCGGCCGTCGCTGGACCGATGATGGTCGCGACCGGTATGAGGGCGTTCTTCAGAGCATGGCCGACGATCACCGTACGTTCGCGCAGCCCCTTGCTTCGCGCGGTGCGGACGTAGTCCTGACGGATGGCCTCGAGCATGCTGGCCCGCGTGATCCGGGTGAGGAACGCCCCGGCCCCAAGTCCAAGCACGAACATCGGCATGACCATGTGCTGCCAGCTTCCCCAACCGACGAACGGGAGCAAATTCAGGTTCACCCCGAAGATGTAAATGAGGAAGATCGCGATCACGAACGAGGGGATCGTCGTGCCGATGGTCGCCACGAGCATGCTCGAGTAGTCGACCAGGGTGTTCTGCTTCAGCGCGCTGATGATCCCAAGCGGTATCGAGAACGCCAGCGCGAAGACAAGCGCGCCGAGGCCGAGCTGGAACGTCGTGCCGATCCCCTGGCCGATGATGTCTACGACCGGTCTCTGCCGGGTGAAGCTCAGGCCGAGGTCACCCCGCAAAAGGTTCCCCATGTAGGTCACGAACTGCTCCGGGATCGGCTTGTCGACCCCGTAATACCGATTGATCCGGTCGATCGTCTCCTGCGACATCGGACGGTTCGCGTTGCGATCGAAAGGGCTTCCCGGAGCGGCATGCGCGAGCGAGAAAGTGATCAGCGCCACGAAAAACATCGTGGGGATGATCAATAGGAGCCGCCGGATCACGTACCTAAGCACTGAGCACGGTCTCGAACCGAGTGTATAGCGCGACGCTTTCTGAATGACTCACGGCAAACAGAAGGGGCCGGCTTGCGCCGGCCCCTCCATGCGAATTGCGCGCGATCGTTTAGCTCTTCTTGGTCACGAAGGGATCGGTCCAGCGGGCTTCCTCGAAGCCGAGCGAGGTGAGGTAGAAGCTCTTCACCCAGGGCTTCTCGAGCACCGGGTTCGCGTCGTAGTAGATCCACGCGGCCGGCGCGTCCTGAGAGAGAAGACGTGATGCCTGCTGGTAGAGGTCGTCTCGCTTCTTCGGGTCGGGTTCCTTGTCGCCGTCGGTCACGAGCTTGTCGAACTGGGGGTTGTTGTACCCGATCCGAGTGACGGTCGACTTGGAGTGGAACACCGTCGTCAGCCAGTCCTGCTGGTCGTAGTAGTCAGCGCACCAGCCGAGCAGGAAGAGAGCGGGCGTCGTGTCCGGTTTCTTCACAAGCTGCGTGTAGGTCGTGGAGTCCACCGGGTCGAGACCGACGTCGAGACCGAGGTTCGTCTTCCATTGGCCCTGGAACCACTCGAGGCGCGTCTTGTTCCGTGCGCTCGACGCGTAGGTGATCTTGACACCCGCGAGCGCGGCCTGCGCGGCCGGGGCTGCTTGAGCGAGCGCGGCCTTCGCCGCTGTGGCGTCAAACTTCTGGAAGGTGTCCCCCGAGTCATAACCGGGAATGCCCGGAGTGATGAACGCGAGCGCGGGCTTGCCGATCTTG
>VBEU01000060.1 GCA_005883775.1 Chloroflexota bacterium
CCTCGGCCCGCCGCCTCACGATACGAGGCGAACAAACGAACGAGCACGCGCACGGTATGAGCCTAGCGGAGGTGCGAGAATCGCACGCTCATGGACACGAATGCGCTCATCGCTTTTGGCCTCACCGTGCTTCTCGTTCTGGCGAACGGGTTCTTCGTGGCGGCCGAGTACGCGTTCGTCCGTATCAGGAAGACGCAGCTCGATGAGCTTGCTCAGCAGGGTAGTGCTCGCGCCCGGCTCTCCGCGAGTGTCGTGGACAAGCTCGATCAGTACATCTCGGCGTCGCAGCTCGGCGTCACCCTCTGCTCGCTCGCGATCGGCTGGATCGGCGAGCCGGCGGTCGCGGCGCTCCTCGCGCCGGTGTTCACATGGCTGCCGGCTCCGTTCCTGGAAGTCATCTCCTTCGCGCTGGCATTCGGGGTGATCACTTACCTGCATATCGTCGTCGGCGAGCTCGCCCCGAAGTACCTCGCGATCCAGCGTGCGCTCGCCCTCGCGCTGTGGTGCGCCTACCCGCTGCATCTCTTCTATCGGGTGATGTATCCGTTCATCGCGCTCGTGAACACGAGCGCGAACGCGATCCTCCGCATCGCGGGGATCCGACCCACGGACGAGGTCAACGTTCACAGTGAAGAGGAGCTCAAGATGCTGGTCGCCGTCTCGACCCGAAAGGGCGTCCTCCAGGAGAGCGAGCGGGTGATCGTAGGACGGGCCATGGAGTTCGCAGACCGCATCGTCCGCCAGGTGATGGTCCCGCGGACCGAGATCGTCGCTGTCTCCGACGACACCCCCGTGGCCGAGATCCTGGTGACCGCGCGAAAGCATCGCTTCTCGCGCTTTCCGGTCTACCAGGAAGACTTCGATCACATCATCGGCATCGTTCACGTAAAGGATCTTGTCGGGGTCGACAAAGAAAACCGGGCGCGCGCGCGCGACGTGATGCGGAAAGTGCCCGTCATGCCGGAGACCATGCGGCTCGACCAGGCTCTCGCGGAGTTCCGGCGACAGCGCGTGCAGCTGGCGATCGTCCTCGACGAGTTCGGCGGCACCGCCGGACTCGTGACGCTCGAGGACGTGATCGAGCAGCTGGTCGGTGAGGTGCAGGACGAGTTCGATCGAGAGGCCCCGGCCTTCAAAGAGGAGGCGCCCGGGACCTTGGTCGTCGATGGGCTCACCTCGCTCGAGGCGCTCCGCGACCGGTTGGGCATCGGGCTGCCGGACGAGCCCTACGACACCGTCGGCGGGCTCGTGTTCGGTCGCCTCGGACGCCTCGCCGCCGTCGGAGATGCCATCGAAGTCGAGGGCTACCGGTTCCAGGTCACGGCGGTGGACGGTCGGCGCGTGGCCCAGGTCCGAGTGGTACGTGCGCGGCCGCCACGCAAAGCGGCGTGATGGATTGTGACAGCGAAGTAACGGCCCGCTTGCCTGCCACGCTGGCATGAGAGGTGCTTATCCATTCCGCATGATGGACCTCTTGACGGGTGACGCCGCACTCGCGATTTTCGCCGCCGTCGGGATCGTGGCGACCGCTGTTTCGATCGTGCGTGACGCCAAGGAGCAGCAGAAGGCTCATCTTGTGACCGTCAGTGAGGAGATCCCGGTCGACCTGGGCCGCGTCGCTTAGCGCGGGAACAGCGACCGCACGAAGCTCACAACGTCCCCGATCCGCGCTCCCCAGAACGCTTGCGCGCGCGGGTCCATAAGGACGAACAGCCCCATCGCCGCGAGCGTTACCGCGCCGCTCATGACCGCAAATCCGATTGCGCTGCTTCGGAAACTGACTCGCACCTATTCACTCTAGGGCGCGCCCAATCGCCGCCGCGCGCGGGGAAGGCGAGTGGGGACCCACGGCGCAGCGGGAGTTGCCGTCCGGCGAGTGGGCCGGACGCACAAGTGGGCAGGCAAAGGGACCCGCGAGCACGTGGGGCCCCCGAGCCTCAACCCGCGCGCAACCGTCGGACCTTAGGCGCGAGCTCCGGTGCGAAGGCGTGCGACGAGGTTGTCCAAGCGCGCCCTCGAGATCGTGAGGAATTTGGCGAGGTTCTGACGATCCGCCTCCGCGATGGTTCCGTGTCCACCATCACCGATCGCGCGCGCCAGCTCGGAGAGAGACTCGTTGAGCTTGCGTGTCGCGGTGATGAGCGCGTCGTCGCGGAGCGGTGGAATCTCCGGTGCGATCTTCGGTGACTTCTCGCCCGGGTGAAGGATCCGTTCGACCTGATCGTGCAGTCGGAGGAGCGTGAGCTTGCCCGCGATGATCTGCTTCGCGAGCGACTGTCGGCGCCGCTTGTTCTCGAGCTTCATCAGCTCATACGCGGCTGAAAGCGTGTCGTAGCGCTGCGCGACCATGTCGCGCACGTCGTCGGGGGCCGACGCAAGCCGCAGGCGGTTCTCGACGTAGCCCTTGTCTTTGCTCAGCTTCGTGGCGAGGTTACGGATCGAGTACCCGAGCTCGTCGGTCATCTTCTTGTAGATGACGGCCTCATCGAGCGGCGAGAGATCTTCACGCTGCAGGTTCTCGATAAGGGCGATCTCGAGCGCCGTCGCATCATCGAAGCGTTCGACGATCGCGGGGATGGTCTCCTTGCCGGCGAGCTTCGAGGCGCGCCAGCGACGCTCGCCCGCGATGATCTCGTACTCGTCGCCTGACGGACGAACGAGGATCGGTTGCAGCACGCCGTGCTCGCGGATCGATGCCGCAAGCTCGGCGAGCGTGTCTTCGTGCCAGGTCATCCGCGGCTGCCCGGGATTCGGGATCACCTTCTCGAGCGGGATGTCGCGCACCGCAGTGGGCGTACGCGCGGCGAGCAGGCTGATGATGCCCGGCTGTGACTCGGTCTCCTGCTGGAAGATCCGGTCACCGGCATCTCGGAACGACTTTCTTGGACGATTACTTGTGAGCACCGATCACCTCCTTCGCGAGATCCACGAAGCTCTTTGCCGCATCGCTTCGCGGCTCGTACACGGTGATCGGGACGCCCGCAGTGGGCGCTTCCCCGATCTTGACGGACTGGCGGATCACCGTGGCGAAGACCTGGTGATCCCCGAGATCTTTCAGTGAGTCGAGCATGTCGCGCGCGAGGATTGTTCGGCTGTCATAGAACGTCGGCAGCAGGCCGTACACCTTCAAGTTCGGATTGAGGCGCGTCTGCACCGTTTTGATGATCTTGAGAAGTGCTGCGACACCCTTGAGCGCGTAGTACTGCGTCTGCACCGGGATGATGACCCCGGTCGCCGCGACGAGCGCGTTGAGCGTGAGCAGGCCGAGTGTCGGCGGGCAGTCGATGAGCACGTAGTCGTACCGATCGACGACGTCGCGCGCGAGCTTGTCACGCAGCGCCATCTCCCGGCCGATGGCGTTGAAGAGCTCGACCTCGGCGGCCGAAAGCTCCAGG
>VBEU01000061.1 GCA_005883775.1 Chloroflexota bacterium
CTTCACGATCTGGTCCACCCGAACGTGGCTGTGGAAGATCCCTTCGACCGGCGACCGCAGCCATTCGAAGCTCTTCACGACCGTCGGCGGCTCGACGCGGTCCGGGCGGCCGCTGAGCGCTCCGATCGTGCGCAGGATGTTCGTGACGCCGGCGACGTGGCGCGCGACATCCTCTTCGATGAGCTGTCCACGGCCGCCGGACTCGGCAAGCATCGCCGCGATGCCGTTCAGAGCCGCCACGGCCATCAAGGTGCCCGGTCGCTCACCGGTGGGCGCGCTCTTCACGGCCCAGCGCGCGCCGTACGCGTTCGCCATCGCCTTGATCCGCTCGTCGAGTGCGGCGTTCTGCGTCTCGCGGTAGATCACGAACGGAACCAAATCCTCGATGAGATCACCTGCGTGGAGATCGATCGCGTTGTCGCACTTGCTGATGATCTCCGTGAGGAGGCGATGCGCGAATCGCTCGCCCCACGTTCCGTCCGCTTTGCCCGGGAAGAGGCGATTCAGATTGTCGTTGTCCTCCGGATTCACGTAGATGCTGCGTTCGTAGAACCCCGGACGGTTGAGGAGCGGAATGATGATGATCGTCCCCCGGACGGCCTCGGGCGAGATCGTTCGTCCGAGGCGAATGGCCGCTTCGATCCCGGTGTACTCGGCGGCGTGGATGCCCGCCGTGATCAACACGGTCGGCCCGGCCATCAGCCCCGCGATCGCGACGTATGGCCAGTCGTATTTCGCGAGGCCCGCGTCCCCGGCGAACGTGAACGTCCCCGTGGCCCGTTCGCCTGCCGGCGGAATCTCTATCGGACCGATCTTCACAGCGATCTCCATCAAATGAACTAGTCCATCTCTGGTCCGGTTTGGGGATTGTGAGTGTTCAGTCGCACCAGGATTCTGGTGCCAGGGCAGGGTGTGTGCTGATCCGGGACGGAATCCCAGGCGCAAGGGCGAACAGGATCGCCGGGATGGCGCTCGCTGTGACGCTGCTCGTTTCCTGCGGGCCGGCGGTTCCGGCGGCACCGACGGCCGAGCCACTGACCGGTACCTATACGGCGAGTGGTGGCGGAGGCGCGCTCCCCGCGGTTCAGGCGCTGACCGCCCGATTTAGCGAGCTACACCCTAAGGTCGACTGGATCGTGGCCGAGAGCGGATCGAATTCCGCCATCAAGCTCGTCCTCGCGAACGCCATAGACGTCGGGTTCGTGAGCCGCAATCTGACGGATGCCGAAAAGCAACAGGTGACCGGTATTCCCATCGGGTTCAGCGGAACCGCGGTGGTCGTCAATGCGGCCAACACGGTGACCGACCTCAGCAAAGAGCAGCTTCGCCGGATCTACGCCGGCGAGGTCACGAACTGGTCGGAGCTCGGCGGAGGCGACCAGATGATCCGGCCCTACATCCGCGAGCCAAACGCCGCGACTCGCCAGACGTTCGAGGCTTTCGTGTTCGGCGGCGCAGTTCCCACCTACGGGAAGAGCGTCATTCAGCAAACCGAAGTCGAGGCGATGCTGACCGCCGTCAACTCGTTCCGCGGCGCGATCGGGATCGCGAGCACCGGCTCGCGCACGGCAGGCGACAAGCGCGTCAAGATGATCAGCATCGACGGAATCCTTCCGACCCAGGAGACCATCGCCAGCAACGACTACAAGATCGTCCGCCCGCTCGCCGTGATCTATTCGAACGCGGCGGAGCTCAAGCCCGCCGTCCGCGCGTTCTTTGAATTCGTGAAGAGCGCCGAAGGCCAGCGAGTAGCCGCCGCGGCCTACTAGGAGACGGACTCGCGGTAGCGATCCATGTCCACCGCCTCGCCACTCACTCGAGCCTGCTCGGCCGCGAACGCGATCAAATGACTTGTCACGGCCTCGCGAGCAGAAGTCAGAACGCCCGCCCGATCGCCGCGTAAGGCCCCGACAAAAGCACGCATGAGGCCCTCGTCTCCGCCGCCGTGACCCCCTACCCCGGGCGGTTTCGTGATCCGCTCGACGGTCCCGGTGCGGTGATCGTGGATCTCGAATTCCGCGCGGCTCTCGTTCGCCAGCAGCGTCGCACGCGTTCCATCGATGCGGACGGTGCGACCCTCGACGTGCGACGACCCCTGCATCGTCAGGCTGATCGAGAGTCCGCCGGCGAACCGCATGAGCACGACCTGATGGTCGACGACGTCGTTGTCCGAGCGGTAGACGCACCGACCGTAGGGTCCGGTTTCGAGCGCCCGCATCACGCCCTCGGGCGTCCGGTCGGAGGTGACCGCGGCGACCGCGAAGCTGCTTGGGTTCTCTCGGAGCCGATCGAGATAGACCCGCGGCGCGAAGTATGGGCAGTCATCGGCGATCGGACAGCCGTCGGTGCAGCGGTCAGGGATCTCGGCGCCCACCGCCTCGCGCACAAAATGCGTGAGCGAGCCGGATGAGGAAAGGCGCTCGCAGCGACCGAAGATCCACACGAGCAGGTCGAGGTCGTGACAGCACTTCGTGAGGATCATTGGGCCGCCGCGTGTCGCGGTGCTCCAGTTCCCGCGAACGTAGCTGTGCGCGAAATGCCAGTAGATGAGGTTCTCCCGCCAATCGACCGAGACGATCGCGCCGAGACGGCCCGACACGATGATGTCGCGAAGCGCGACGAAGAACGGCGCATAGCGCAATACATGCGCGATCTGCAGTAGCCGCCCTCCTGTTTCGGCCGCGGCGGCGATCTCGAGACACTCGGCGGGCGTCGTCGCGATCGGTTTCTCGAGGAGCATCTCGTAACCCGCTGCGAGCAGTCCGAGCGTGCTCGCGCGGTGAGTGCGCTCGAGAGTCGCGTTGATGAGACCCGGCGCGAGCGGTGGCCGGCCGGCGATGTCTTCCCACGCGCGGAACTGGCGGTCGGCGGGTATGCGGTGCGCGGACGCGAACCGGGCGCGGCGCGCATCGTCGGGCTCGACCACCGCGACGAACTTGGCCTCGTCAGGATTGCGCTCCGCGAAGGCCCCGTAGGCGAGGTACCCGCGGTTTCCCGCCCCGACCATGACCAGCTCGACGGGCCGCATCGCCCGAAGGCTAGCGGCTGCGGGTCACTCGACCTTCGCGATCGTCTGCCCGTCCTCCGAAAGGGTCAGGACGTACCAGACGTCCTTGGCACCGTGATGCAGGACGAACACGAACTGGCTGTCGCCGACGGAACCGAGGTAGCGAACGCTCGTGCAATCCAGGCCGTTGTCGTGCATCCGCTGGAATTGCGCGTCGATGTCTTCCTGCGTCACGGCAAGGGCCGCGTCAGTCCGCTCCACGACGTACGCGGAGTTCCCCGCGCACAGCGCGCTGGCGTACTGGCTCACCC
>VBEU01000062.1:0-3005 GCA_005883775.1 Chloroflexota bacterium
TAGTTGCCGCCCTCCCAGGGCATGAACGCGACGAGGATGTTCTGGCCGAGCGCCAGCTCGCCCTCATCTGTGGAGTAGCTGTCGGCGAGGATCTGCGCCTCTTCGACGCGGTCGCCCACGGCCACGATGGGCCGCTGGTTGAAACAGGTGCCCTGGTTCGTGCGGACGAACTTCTGGAGCCGGTAGCGGAACGCGTCTCCTGCGTCCTCCTCGACCCAGATCTCGGTCGCACTCACAGAGCGGACCACGCCCGGGGCGCGCGCCACGACGACCTGTCCCGAGTCGCGCGCGGCGCGGTACTCGATGCCCGTTCCGATGATCGGCGCCTCGGGGCGCACCACCGGGACGGCCTGGCGCTGCATGTTCGAGCCCATGAGCGCGCGGTTGGCGTCGTCGTGCTCGAGGAACGGGATGAGCGCGGCCGAGACCGAGACGATCTGCTTCGGCGAGACATCCATGAAGTCGGCCGTCATCGGCGAGGCCTCGTGGTACTCCGCGCCGCGGTGGACCTGGACGCGGTCGTCCATGAAGCGGCCCTTGTCGTCGAGTCGCGCATTCGCCTGCACGACCGTCGCGAGCTCCTGCTCGTCGGCCGTCAGATACACGATCTCGTCGGTCACGTACGACCGATCCTTATCGTCGCGCGCGACCCGCCGGTACGGCGACTCGATGAAGCCGTACGGGTTGACGCGCCCGTACGTCGCGAGCGAGCCGATCAGTCCGATGTTCGGGCCTTCCGGCGTCTCGATCGGGCAGATGCGGCCGTAGTGGCTGAAGTGCACGTCGCGGACGTCGAAGCCGGCGCGCTCGCGCGAGAGGCCGCCCGGCCCGAGGGCCGAGAGACGCCGCTTGTGCGTGAGCTCGTCGAGCGGGTTGGTCTGCTGCATGAACTGGCTGAGCTGCGAACCGCCGAAGAACTCCTTGATCGAGGCCACGACCGGCCGGATGTTGATGAGCTCCTTGGGCGTCGCTTTCTCGGGCTCGACGATGGACATGCGCTCGCGCACGACCCGCTCCATGCGGAGGAGGCCGACGCGGAACTGGCTCTGGATGAGCTCGCCCACCGCGCGCACCCGGCGGTTGCCGAGGTGATCGATGTCGTCCGGCGAGCCCTTCCCGTTGTTCAGCTCGACGATGCGGCCGACGATCTTCACGAGGTCCTCGTTGGTGAGGGTGCGCGTGGTCATGGGCTGGTCGAGGCCCAGCTTTCGATTCAGCTTGTAGCGGCCGACCTTCGCGAGGTCGTAGCGGCGGAAGTTGAAGAAGAGCGATTGCACGAGGCTCCGCGCGTTGTCGATCGTGGGCGGATCGCCCGGACGAAGGCGCTTGTAGACCTCGACGAGGCCTTCGTTCGTGTTCGTGGTGGGATCCTTCTCGAGCGTCGATGCGATGTACTGGTGCTCGGGGTCGGCGTCGAGGTTCGTGAAGAGCGCGGCGATCTCCTCATTCGAGGAGTACCCGATCGCGCGCAGGAGCGTCGTGACCGTGAGCTTGCGCTTGCGGTCGACCTTCACCGAGATGACGTCTTTGTTCGATGTCTCGAACTCGAGCCACGCGCCGCGGTTCGGGATGAGCTTTCCGTAGAAGAGCCGGCGGCCGGTCGTGGGGTCATCGACCGCCGTGAAGTAGACGCCCGGCGACCGCACGAGCTGCGAGACCACGACGCGCTCGGCGCCGTTGATCACGAAGGTGCCCTTGTCGGTCATCCAGGGGAAGTCGCCGAGGAACACGTCCTGCTCGGTGACCTCGCCGGTCTCCTTGTTCACGAGCTCGACGCGAGCCCAGAGCGGCTTGGAGAACGTGAGGTCCTTCGTCCGGCACTCCTCCTCGGAGTACTTCGGCTCCCGGAACTCGCTCGAGATGAATTTCAGGTCGAGGTTCTTTCCAGTGAAGTCCTGGATCGGTGAAATCTCGGCGAAGAGCTCGCCGAGGCCCTCGTCACAGAACCACTTGAAGGACTCGATCTGCGTCTGGATCAGGTTCGGGAGCGGCAAGACCTCGGGCAGCGACGCGAAGTTGCGACGGGCGCGAACGGATGCGGGCACCCGGTCGAGGGTGACGGACATGGGCGGACCCTCCTCAGGGCTGATGGCTGGACAGGTGGATAGACGGCGGGGGCTGTACCTGTGGCAAGGCCAATATCGTATTCCCGACCCCGGGGCTAGGTCAATAAGCGGGAACCGCTCACTCTCGACAAGCAGCCATTCGGTGTCAAGGGGTCAGTTTTCACCGCCCGCTCGGAATGCCGCCTAGGCAGGTACCGCCGGTCCGGGCGCCCGCGGTGGCACCAACCGAGGCGGCCCGTGCGGACCGGCCGGCCCGACTTGATCGAGGCGCCGACGAATCTGCTGAACCGCGCGGAGGTCTCGGGTGGCGCCGTCCGCGAGCGCGGCGTACGCGAAGACGGCCGCGCCGAGAAGGACGACCGCGCTCAGCTTTCGCCGCAGGCCGCCAACTCTACCCGTTCGATCGCCGGGACCCCGCTCGTATCGTCGCTTTGATGGCGCTCGAGCGGCGGCTCTTCGAGGCCCTAGGCGGCGAGTGCGAGATCTACGCCTACGGGCTCCGGCCCGCGCGCTTGGCCGACGGCGAGGCCTGGGTTCACGAGATGCACGACCGCCTCACTCGCTTCTCTCCCACCTCAGAGCTCTCGCGATTCAACGCATCGGCCGGAGCATGGGTCGGCGTGAGCCCGCTCCTCGAATCGCTTCTTCGCGAGTGCCTTCGTGCGCACGAGCTCTCCGGCGGTCTCGTCAACGCAGCCGTCCTGCCGGCGCTGCTCGCGGCGGGCTACACGCGCACGTTCTCAGAGGGCCCGACCGCGGTCACCGCTTCGGTCGTGCCGCCGGCGTTGCCCGAGGTCCTCGAGGTGCGATCGGGTTCCGCGCGTCTCCGACTGGGCGCTTCGATCGATCTCGGCGGGATCGCAAAGGGTTGGCTCGCCGACCGCCTCGCGGCCGAGCTCGGCCCGAACTCGCTGGTCAATCTCTGCGGAGATCTGTTCG
>VBEU01000062.1:3136-6650 GCA_005883775.1 Chloroflexota bacterium
GAAGGCCGAGGAATATTTGGCGGCGCACGACGCGCTGGGCTGGTCGCTTATCGCCTGAAAAACCAAACCGGGACCCCTCCCCTGGGGCCCCGGTCCGGCACCTTTCGCGAGCCCGCCGATCAGGGCGCTCTCGCGGCGAGAACTCTATCGGCCCGTGTTCCGCTGCCAGAATTGGCTGCAGAGCGCTCGGACCGAATCTCAAAGTTTCGGCCCAAAAGGGCCGAAACTCACTTCATTTCGACGGTTGCCCCGGCGTCCTCGAGCTTCTTCTTTACGGCGGCGGCCTCGTCCTTGCCGATGTTCTCTTTGACCGGCTTCGGAGCGCCGTCGACCAGATCCTTGGCCTCTTTCAGACCGAGACCGGTGAGCTCCCGGACCGTCTTGATCACGTTGATCTTCGACGCGC
Organism: Chloroflexota bacterium; assembly: GCA_005883775.1. Classification (GTDB taxonomy): domain Bacteria; phylum Chloroflexota; class Limnocylindria; order P2-11E; family P2-11E; genus 3-1-20CM-2-70-9. The sequence goes on from VBEU01000062.1 coordinate 3,543, forward strand.
CGGCTTCCTTCAGGACCACGGTGAACTCGGTTTTCTCCTCGACCTCGGCTGGCGCGGCTCCGCCGCCACCACCACCCGCTGCCGCGACCGCGACCGGCGCGGCGGACACGCCCCAGCGGTCCTGCAAGTACTTGCCGAACTGGGCGATCTCGAGGATCGACCAGGCTTCAAGCTCTCCCGCGAGCTTCTCGAATTTGGGATTTTCTGAACTCTCTTTGATTGCCGTTGCCATCTTTCTCTCCTTCTTATTGCGAGCCGCGCGCCTGAAGCACGCGGACGAGATTTCCTTGAGCCGCTGTGAGCACTCTGACGACCTGAGCGAGCGGTGCCTGCAACGTCCCGACGAACGTGGCTTGCAGCTGCGGGCGGGCGGGAAGACGCGCGAGCGACGTCACATCGTCAGCGCTCATCGCGCGACCGCCGATGAGCGCGCCGAGGATCTTCAGCGCCTTGAGCACGCGGGCCTCGTCCACGAGGCTCTTCGCGAGCTCGACCTCGTCGCCTTCGCCGATCGCGACCGCGGTCGGCCCGGCGAGCATCGAGCGCAGCTCGCTCTTCCCGGATTGCTCCGCGGCGCGCGCGAACAGGCTGTTCTTCACGACGTGGTACTCGATGCCCCGCGGGCGTAGACGGCGTCGAAGCTCCTGGAGCTCGGTCACTTTCAGCCCGCGGTACTCCGTGACCACGAGCGAAACGGTCCCGCTGAGCTCGCCTGCGAGACTTTCCACCTTCTTCGCTTTAGCGGCGACTCCCCCACCCTTGCGCTTGACCTTGGGGCCGGTCTTGATCTTCGCCAAGCAGCTGCCCTCCTTTAATAGAAAACGCCTCCGATCCTTCTAAAGGGACGCGAAGGCGTCAGGCGGCACGGCCGCTTGGCTTGCCTCCGCAGGCTCGGGGCTGACGCCCCGACTTAATCCCGAAAGGGGAACCGGCTTCTTTGGCTATGAAGTTGTCTTTCCAGTTTAGCTAGGTGCGCGCTTGACCCGCCAGCTCATTTGTGGCGCCGAGCTCGAGCTTGACGCTCGGGCCCTGCGTGCTCGTAAGGTGCGCGGCGCGGATGTAGGTGCCTTTCACGCCCACGGGCCGGGCGCGGTTCACCGCGTCCATGAGCGTCGCGAGGTTGCCGAGGATCTGCTCCTCGGTGAACGACGACTTCCCGACGACCGTGTGGATCACGCCCGTCTTGTCGGTCCGGAACTCGACGCGGCCGCCTTTCGCGTCGCGGACGGCCTTGGCCACGTCGAACGTCACGGTGCCTGACTTGGGGTTCGGCATCAAACCGCGCGGACCAAGGACGCGACCGAGGCGGCCCACCTGACCCATGAGATCGGGGGTCGCAATAGCCACGTCGAAGTCGAGCCAGCCTCCCTCGATGCGCTTCGCGAGATCCTCCGCTCCAACGGCGTCGGCGCCGGCCGCCTGCGCGTCGCGGGCCTTGTCCCCCTGCGCGAAGGCAATGACCCGGACCTTCTTACCGGTCCCGTTCGGCAGGACGGCGGCCCCGCGGACCATCTGGTCGGCGTGCTTGGGGTCGACCCCCATGCGGAGATGCAGCTCTACGGTGGTGTCGAACTTCGCCTGGCTGGTGTCCTTCACGAGCTTGGCTGCTTCGCTCGGGGGATACTCGCGGCCGCGCTCGATCTTCTCGGCGAGCGCGTTGTAGCGCTTGCCGTGCTTCTTCGCCATGGACTCCGCTCCCTTCGGCCTTCTGGGCCTCCCGTCTGTCGCGCGGTGGGCGCCCGCCGTGCGCGGGATGTCCGGTCATTCTACCGAATGATTCGCATGTCTCGCCGTCTGTGCGGCGACGGTTTCGGCCGGGGCTCGACTCAACTCCACTTACGGTTCTGATCCCGTTGGCGGGAAGACACGCCGACTAAGGTCCACCGGCATGACCATTCCGATGAGCAGGCGCCGGCTCGTTCTCGCGATCCTGTTAACTGATCGCGCAAGGTTGCTCGCCGCGCTCGTCTTCGTCGCTTTCTTCTTCTTGGTCGTCGGAATAGTGGCGTTTGCCGCTGCCCTTTTGCCATTCGGCAGCGGACCCTCGCTGGCTATCCCCCTCGTCATCTTCTTTGGGCTGCCGTACGGCGCGATCGTGTTCGAAACGCTCACGAGTCTGCGGCGTAGCTCGCTACGCCACCGCGCGATCCGAATCACTGACGATGCCGCCGGAGCGCTTGGGGTATTCGTCGCGGACACCGCGCGGCGGGCTAGCGCCCCCGTGCCCAAGCGGATCTGGGTCAGCCATGGATTTGATTTGAGCGTGGTGCCCCATGGACGCGACTACGACCTTCTTATCGGCCTCGCGGTCCTCGACGTTCTCACCGCCGATGAGCTCGGAGCGCTCCTCGCACTGACGCTCGCGCGGTCATTTGGCGGTGACTCGCTCACGGCGGGGGCCTATCGGCGGATCCAGGGCTGGATCGACGTCGCGCTGGTGGAGCGGACGGGCCTCAACATCGGCGCCGGCGTCGCGAAGGCGATTGCCCTTGGCTGCATTGGCTTTCTGCAGGCGGACATCATCGTCTCGTCGCGGGAGGCTCGCGCTCGTGCTGAGACGAGTCGCCTCTGGGGCGCGGCCACGCTCGACGCGGCGATGCTCCGGCCGGCGATGTACGAGTCCTATGCGAGAGATGTCTTCTGGCCGGCTCTGCTGAAACGTCACGCCGCCAATATCGAGCCACCCGACGCCATGAGCCAACACCGATCGATGTGCCGGTCCGCTCTACCCGCCCAGGAGTCGCTCCGGCGGATGAACCGGGCGGCAGCGGAGTTCGAACGGGACATCGACGGCAGCGCACAGGCGGACCGCGAGACATGGATCCCCGCGAGCGAGACCCTCGCCCCAGCTCTCCAGGCAGTCCTCACGCGGGCATTCGACCTCGCGTGGCGCGCCGGAATCACCCCTGGCTGGGCCCAGCTACGCGACGCCATCGCTCGCTCGGCGGCGGAATTCGCGTCGATCGAACACGCCGCTGCGGCGGGCCCGCTGACCGACCATGAAGAGGTCCGGCGGCTCGAGCTCATTGAAGAACGCGACGGAGCTGCCGTGGCGCTGCCCCTCTACCGAGAGTGGCTCGCGCGGCACCCCTCCAACGCGGCCGCGAC
>VBEU01000138.1 GCA_005883775.1 Chloroflexota bacterium
TCATCGGGTCGAGCGTTCCCATGTTCCTCGGCGCGATGATCGTCGGGCCGCTCGGCGCCTGGCTCATCAAGCAATTCGACCGCGCCACCGAAGGAAAGATCCCGTCCGGCTTCGAGATGTTGACGAACAACTTCTCCGCCGGCATCCTCGGGGCGATCCTTGCCGTGCTCGGTCTCGTCGTTATCGGGCCGGTGCTCGACGCGTTCTCGACCGCACTGGGGAACTTTGTGCACACGCTGATCAACGCAGGCGTGCTGCCCCTCGCGGACATCCCGATCGAGGTCGCCAAGGTTCTCTTCCTGAACAATGCGATCAACCACGGCGTGCTTGCCCCGCTCGGAGTTATCGACGCGGCGAAGAACGGACGCGCGATCGAGTTCCTCCTCGAGACGAATCCAGGCCCCGGCCTGGGCCTGCTCCTCAGTTTCGCCGTCTTCGGGAAGGGCGCGGCCAAGCTATCCGCTCCCGGCGCGATCGTCATTCAGTTCCTCGGCGGGATCCACGAGATCTATTTCCCATATGTGCTCTCGAACCCGATCATGATCGTGGCGCTCTGGGCCGGTGGCCTCGTCGCCGACACCATCTTCGTCGCCACAAACGCGGGTCTTGTCGCGACTCCATCACCGGGCAGCATCTTCGCCTACCTCGCCGTCACGCCACCCGGTCAGCACTTCGGCGTATTCCTCGGAGTCTTTGCCGCTGCGGCGGTGTCGTTCGCCGTCGGTTCGATGCTGCTGCGTCTCTTCCCGGCCAAGGAAGAAGAGACCGACACCACTCAGACCCAGAGGCCGACTATAAGCGCGCCGACGAGGTGAAGCTCGTCGTATTCGTCTGCGAGGCTGGGATGGGGTCAAGCCTGATCGGCGCGAACCAGCTCAAGAAGAGGGTCAAGGACGCGAAGCTCAACGTCCGCGTCATTCACTCGCCGGTCAACGAGATACCCGCCGACACGGATGTCGTGGTCGCACATGAAGGATTGGCCGAGCGTGCACGGAAGGTGGCGCCCACGGCGGTCGTCCTCACGTTCCGCAACTTCATGAACAACACCGCCTCCGAGCAGCTCCTGCGCAGCTTGGTCGCCGGCGAACCGATCGGCCCTGAAGCTGGACAGTCATCGTGACGACCGAAGTGCTCTCGAAGTCCGCCGTCGTGGTCGGCGCGAAGGCGTCCGATCGCGACTCGGCGATCGATCTCGTGGGCGCGATCCTCGTGGCCGAAGGATGCGCGACCGACGGCTATGTCGCGCAGATGCGAGAGCGCGAGCAGATCATCTCGACGTACCTCGGCAACGGCATCGCACTGCCGCACGGGACGAACGAAGCGAAGACGCTCGTCCTCCGGACCGGCCTCGCCGTCGCCCAGTTCCAAGAAGGGGTCCTCTGGGGGGAGGAGCGTGCGTACCTGGTCATCGGTCTTGCGGCGACCTCGGAGGAGCATCTCGGTGTTCTCGCGCGGCTCGGGACCATCCTCGGTGACGAGCAGCTCTGCCGACGGCTCGGGAGCACCAGCGATGCGGCGGAGATCCATCGCACCCTCACCGCTCCTGACGACGACGCCCCCGCAGCGAACGGCCATCCGCCAAGGAGCGACGAGGTCACGCTCGAAGTCCGGATCACCAATCCGGCGGGACTCCACGCTCGACCCGCCGCGATCGTCGTCGATCGAGCGCGGTCTTTCGCGGCCGAGCTCGCCATCCAGTCGAATGGAAAGCGTGCGAACGCACGCAGCATCACCGCGCTCCTTGGACTTGGAGCCGCGGTCGGCGACGAGGTGCGTATCGTGGCTCGTGGGAGCGACGCCCGGAGCGCGGCCGACGCCATCGCCGCGATCCTCACGGGCAGCACCGAGGTGTGATGTGGCTCGTCTCGACCGGGACGCGATCCTGAGCGCGATCACCGACTCGCTAAAGGCGACACCGGACCCCGAGGGGCTCGCCGATGTCGTCGCGTCGCAGGGACATATCAACGTAGCCGCGACGGGTGCGGACATCGGCCCGGCTATAAAGCGGCTCGCGCCGCTCCCGGGATATCGCTGGGTCGTGATAAACCCCGGTGACCTCTTCACGGCGAGCCCGCTGACGATCGGCACGAAGGTCGGGATCATGGATCCGACCGGCCGCGTGCTGAAGAACGCGGACCTCCCCCGACCGAAATGACCTCGGTCAACGAGACCTACGTGGACTATCACCGCGTGCCGTCGGACATTCCGAACCGCACGCTCGCGTGGAACGTCTACGGCAAGGGCGTCGAAAGCGTCGGCCGCGACGGGCGGCCCGAGTGGGTCGACGTGGGGCGGCCATCAAACGATCAGCTGCTCGTGCGGGTCGACGCGGTCGGCCTTTGTTTCTCGGACATCAAGCTGATCCGGCTCGGCGGCGAGCACCCGAAGCTCTACGGGCGCAATCTCGCGACGGATCCGACGCGGCTCGGACACGAGACCGCGGTGACCGTGATGACCGTCGGCGCGAACCTCGCCGACCGCTTCCACCCCGGGCAGCGGCTCGCGATCCAGCCGGATATCTACGTGAATGGTCGCAGCACCGCGTACGGGTACACGATCCCGGGCGGACTCATCGGTTACCACCTCGTCGGGCCCGAGGTGCTCGCCGCGGATGACGGCGCGTACGTCGTGGAGGTCGACGACCGACTGGGGTACGCCGAGACCGCGCTGACCGAGCCGTGGGCTTGCGTCGAAGCTGCATATAGCCAACGTCGGAGACTCGTGCCGCTGCGCGGTGGCCGCGCGTGGATCGTGGGGCATCCGGATGATCACCGGTCGTACGACTTCGGAACGACGCTCAAGGACGCGCGCGAGATTGTGGTCTCCGGGCTGCGAGACGACATCGTCGCCGCGCTTCGCGCAAGCGCGCCGAAAGCGTCGATCACCGTGGTCGAGGAGTCGCAGGCCAAGGGCCCGTTCGACGACATCATTGTTCTCGACCCGCTGTCGGCGGCCTTCGTCGCGCGCGCGAGCGAAGCGCTGGCCTTCGGCGGCGTGCTCAACCTCGTCGGCGACAAACCGCTCGACGGTCCCGCCGACATCGACGTCGGCCGGATCCATTACCACTACACCGCCTATGTCGGCACCACGGGCCCGGTGATCGCGTCCGCCTACGGCGAGCGCCGCAATCGCGCTGAGCTTCGACCGGGCGGAGTGGCCGTCTTCGTCGGCGCGGCCGGTCCGATGGGACAGATGCATCTCGAGCGCGCGCTCAAGACTGCGAACGGTCCATCCCAGGTGATCGGAGTCGACCTCGATGCTGATCGCCTCGCGATCGCACGGACTCGGCTCGAGCCCGTGGCGAAGGAGTTCGGCCGGCGACTGCTGATGATCACAAGTCCCAGCGAAGAAGACCTGGCGGCGCTCGTGGCCGACGAGACGAGCGGTCGCGGTGCCGATGACATCATCGTCACGGCACCCACCGCCGCGGCGGTGACACAGGCGGCGCGACTCCTCGCCGGTGACGGGATGCTCGTTCTGTTCGCGGGCCTGCCCGTCGGAACTCGCGCGAGCATTGATCTCTCGCGCGTCTTCCTGCACGGCGCGCAATACACCGGCACGTCCGGATCGCGCATCGCCGACCAGGCCCTCGTTGTCCGCAAGACCCTCGCCGGCGAGCTGTCGCCGGGCCATGCCCTCGGGGCCGTCGGCGGGATGGAGGCCGCGGCCGAAGGACTGCGCGCGCTCATGGAGGGACGGTTCGCGGGCAAGATCGTGATCTTTCCGCAGCTGGAGAATCTCCCGCTGACCGACATCGCCGATCTCGCGGCCGAAGATCCCGAGCTGGGCGCGGCTCTCGGCGACGGCAGCACATGGACGACCCAGGCCGAGGCCGTGCTCTTTGCGCATCACCTCGCGACACCCACACCCGCGCGACCGTGATTATCACGGTCACACCGAACCCGAGCATCGACCGCACGATCCATATCGATCGGCTCGAGCGCGGCAAGATGATTCGCGCGCGAGCGGCAGCGTCGGAAGCGGCAGGCAAAGGCCTCAACGTCTCGCTTGCGCTCGCGACCGAAGGCATCGACACGACGGCGGTGCTCCCGCTCGCCGCGGACTCCGCGACGGTGTACCTCGGG
>VBEU01000139.1 GCA_005883775.1 Chloroflexota bacterium
CGACCATCGGCTCCGGCTGCACGAGCCCCTGGCCGATCGCGGCCACGATCCCGCAAAGCATGTAGAAGACGAAATACGTGCCGCTCCCGAGACGATCCTCCACGTTATCCCCGAAGATCCAGAGATACACCATGTTCCCGATCACGTGGAGCCAGCCACCGTGAACGAACATGTGAGTAATGAGCGGCGCGAATGCGTCGAACGTGATCTGACCGCGCGCGATCTGGCTCGCAAACTGCGTCCAGTCGAACGAGTAACGGTCGTAGAAGGCGGAGACCGCGCCCGGCTGCCGGACCAGAGTGAGGACGTAGATCCAGACGAGGATGTTCACCGCGACCAAAAGGCGGTTGACGATCGGCCGCTTCGTCGTCGGGTTCTGGTCGCGAAGCGGAATCACGCGCGGAGCTCCGTCGCCACCACCTTCGATCCGTGGATCGTGAAGATCGTCCGCGAACCTTCGGATACGTAGAAGGCGCTCGGTTCGGGAAGATTTTGCGGGAGCGGGAAGCGCGCCATCTCTCCGCCGTCACGGTTCACCTGCACGACGACCTTGTTCGGGGCATCGAGTAGGTAGATGGCGCGCTGCACGTCGATGGCCTGGATCGCGGTGGGCTTTACAGCCGGCCCGGTCCACCGCGGCACGAAGTCAACCCGTGAAGCCGTGAAGGACGTCGTGAGGCGACGGAACCTCAGGATGTCGCCCTGCGTCGTCACGATCCAGATGTCCTGGTCGACCGCGATCGATCGACCAAGACCGGCGGGTATTGGGTCGGTCAGGTATGGCTGGGCGCGCAGGAAACCCGTGCCCGGGAATGACTCGTGCTTCCATACCTGGCCGCTCGTGGCGTCGAGCACGTAGAGGTTCGTGACGAAAACGGCGAACGCGTCGGCGCTCTTCCACGTCGACGAGTCGTCCGGCGTGACGTCGGCGACGCCGGGGCCCTCGACCCGCCACACGCGCTTCTGGTCGTCGAGCGAATACACCACCTCGTTCAGGTTGCCGACGAGGCGGGGCGCGCCGACACCCAGCGTCCCCATCGTGAGGACCGGTGCGACCTGCGTTGGATCGCCGAAGATCTTCCAGAGGCGACCGGCGACCGGGTCGGCCGCGTAGAGCCCGTTCACGGTACCGACGAGCGCCGTCGGTTTGGCGGCCGCCGCGATCGGGTGGCCGTCGGGACCGGTCACCCGCGCGAGATCGACGATCACCCCGGTGATGAGATCGTCCAGCGTCCCGATCTGGTCGCGAAGCGACGCGACCTCCGTCTGATTTGCGGCAGTCGAGCGCGCGGCCTCCTCGAGCAAGAGACGCGCGTGGTCGATCTTTTGTCGGGCCAGCTGGTTGTCGGGAGGCTTGCGATCGGCGGCGCGCTGCGCGGCCGAGATGTCGCTGCCGATGGTGATGATGGCCAGCGCGTAATCGTTCTTGACCTGGTTCGCCGAATAGTCCCGGTAGGCGACCACACCGATGCCACCGGCCACGAGGAGGAGCAAGACCGCAAGGAGCGACGCGGCGCGGCGCTGGCGTCGCGAACGTGAGCGCGCGGTATCCGGGCGGCTCGGAAGCGGTGGCGCGCGCCGCGGCATGAGCTCGAAGCCGACGGCCACGGTCTTCCCCATGGCTTTCGCTGCGGGCGCGGTCGCCGCGCCGATCGCCTGCGCGACGTGAGGACGGCGCCGCCATACCGACTCGAACCGCGAGCGAATGCCGTCCGCGATCAATACCTCTGGGGGCTCCGTCCGCGCCGGCTCTGGGAGCACTCGGCCCGCCGCCCCGGTCGCGGCGGTGACCTCGATGAAGAGCGCGGCGACGCTGCCGACCACACCGTCGGCGACCGCACGGTTGTTGATGTGCTCGGCGGCGGCACGGGGATGCAGCGTGATCGCCGCGTTCTTCAGCGCCTCGGCGCCGAGTCCTTCGATGAGGCCGCCGGACGCCAGGATGAGCGTGTCGCCTGGCTCGATGCTCTGACGCCACACGTCCGGCAGGACATCAGCGACGCCGCCCAGCGACTCGGCCTCGCGCGTCGTAGTCCGATGGACGAAGTCCGCGAGTTCTCCCGGTTCGTCGCCGGGTAGGAAGAGTCGCGCGCGCCGCACGAGGAAGACCTGCGCGGCGCCGATCCGCGCCGCGTAGAGCTCGTTGTTCACGATGACGGCGCAGGCACAGTGCAGTGCGACGCGTCCGCGCTGGTCGCGGAGGCGCTGCGCGGCCCGGCGGTTCGCCTGCCGCAAAGCTTTGCGCAGCGAGACCTCGATCCCTGCCGAGAGGTCGTAGTAATACTCCTGGCGCGCGAGGTCGGAGACCTCTTTCGCGACATCGCCGCCCGCACTCCCGTGCTGCCGGGCGACTTCGCACAGGAAATAGAACCGGCCCTTCGTTCGCAGCGTCGCTCCGAGGGTGGGTTCGCTCGCGACGATCACGTCGGGCGTGCCGGGTCGGAGCTCGGCCGTGGTGCCGATCTTCGTCGAAAGGCTCTGCGGTCGCATCGGTGGCGAGTTTAGGAGCGTCCCGCGGGCACCGAGCGGATCTTCGCGATGCCGCTCCGCGGCGCGCGCGAGGCGAGCTCGGTGACGAGCTGCTCCTCGCGCAGGCGGATCTCCGCCGCCCACTGCGCGGTCGGCACCGCCACGACCAGCGTCCCTTCGTCCATGCGCAGAGCGGTCGTCCGTGTCGCGTCCGGGCCGATGACCGCGCACGCGACCGAGTTCCAAGCGCGGATCGCGTCCGCCTTTGCAACGTCGCTGTCGAGACGAAGAGTGCGGAGCGCTCGAGCGATCGCCGCGGCGAGCGGTCTCACTGGGGTCGGGCGATCTCTGTGACGGTCGCGCCCCGCCGCAGGGCCTCGGGGATGCTCGTGAGCACCGCCGCCGTCAGGAGCGTCTGCGCGCCATCTGGAATCGCGCGGCAGAGCGCCTCGCGGTGTGCGGTGTCGAGCTCGGAGAGTACATCGTCAAGCAGGAAGATCGGCAGTTCGCCGACATGCGCCTCGATCCAATCGGCCTCCGCAAGCTTCAGTGCCAGGACGGCCGACCGCTGTTCCCCACGCGAGGCGAACGTCGGGAGCGGGCGCTCGCCCACCGCGACCGCGAGGTCCTCGCGGTGCGGACCGACGAGGGTCGTCGCCTGCCAGCGCTCGCGATCATGCTTCTCGACGATGAGCCGCCGATAGCCCTCGGATCGCTCCTCCGCGGTCACGCCTTGGACCTGGCCCGCATACGCGACGTCGGGCGTGGGGTCCGCTCCGAGCGCCGCGGCCGCGGCGCGGAATGCCGGGCGAAACTCGCGCACAGCCGACTCGCGGCGCAGCGAGATGGAGGTCGCGAGCCTTACAAGCTCCGTATCCCAAAAGGCGATCTCCGTCTCCGAGACCGGTTCGTCATCGCGTCCCGCGCGCAGCAGCGCGTTCCGCTGTGTGAGCACGTTGGCATAGGCCCGAACGTCGGCGCGGTGCGAACGATCGACCTGAGCCACCATCGCGTCGAGATAGCGACGCC
>VBEU01000140.1 GCA_005883775.1 Chloroflexota bacterium
TCGGCGGTGAGCGTGCGTTCGTCGAGCGCGGCGCGTAGACGCGCGACCTTGTCGAGCGCGCTCTCGATGAACGGTTGGCCACCGAAGCCCGGATGCACGCTCATGACCAGCACGAGGTCGACCGCGGCGAGGTACGGCAGGATCGCTTCGACCGGCGTCTCGGGGTTGAGCGTGATGCCCGGCCGCACGCCTTTCGCACGGATCGCCTGCAGCGCGCGCGGCACGTCGCGCGATGCTTCGACGTGGACAGTGAGATAGCTCGCCCCCGCGTCGACATACCGATCCACCCAGGCGTCCGGCCGCTCGATCATGAGGTGGACGTCCAGCGGCAGCCGCGTCGCGCGGTGCAGGTCGGCGACCATCTTTGGACCGAACGTGAGGTTCGGAACAAAATGACCGTCCATCACATCGACGTGGATCCAGTCCGCGCCGGCTCGCTCGACCGCGACGACCGCGTCGCCGAGGCGGGCGAAGTCGGCCGACAGGATTGAGGGGGCGAACTTCGGTTCAGCCATGTCTGACTTTCGCCTTGTGGCCGCGATGAGCGGCTGGCATCATCAACACCGGGAGGGCGCTCAATGTACCGTCCGCAGAACCTCCGCATCCCCGGTCCTACCGTCGTTCCGCAAGCGGTCCTCGCGGCGTCGGCGCGGCCGATGATCAACCACCGCGGTCCGGAGTTCGCCGCGCTGCTCGCCGCACTCACCCGCGCGCTCCAGGACTTCCTCCGCACGCAGCAGGACGTCCTCATGCTCACCGCCTCCGGGTCCGGCGGCATGGAGGCGGCGGTCGCGAACACGCTGTCGTCCGGCGAGAAGGTCCTCGTCTTCAGCTGCGGCGCCTTCGGCGAGCGCTTCGCGGCGATCTGCAAGGCCTACGGCGTCGACGCGCGTCGTGTGGACGTCCCGTACGGCCGCGCCGTCGAGCCCGACCTCGTTCGCGACGAGCTCGCGAAGGAGAAGGGGAAGGACGGCGCGAAGGCCGTCCTCATCACGCACAACGAGACCTCGACCGGTGTCCTGAACCCGATCAAGGACATCGCGGCGGTCGTGCGTGATTCCGGAAAGCTCTTCCTCGTCGACAGCGTGTCGGGCGCGGGATGCGCCGACCTCGAGATAGACGACTGGGGTATCGACGTCTGCATCACGGCTTCGCAGAAAGCGTGGGGCGCCCCTCCCGGAGTCGCGATGGTCACGATGAGCCCCCGCGCCTGGAAGGCGTATGAAAAGTCGAACTTGCCAAAGGCGTACTTCGACCTCGCCGCGTACAAGGCGTCGCTCGAGAAGGCGCAGACTCCCGCGACTCCGGCAGTCACGGTATTCATCGCGCTCCAGGAGTCGCTCCGCCTGATGGCCGAGGAAGGTCTCGAGGCGATCATCCGCCGTCACCGCGACCTGGCCCGCGCGACACGACGCGGTCTGCAGGCCGTCAACCTTCAGCTCTTCGCCGACGAGCGTTACGCGTCTCCCGCGGTGACCGCGTTCCGTCCGCCAGCCCGCGTCGATGCACGGAATCTCATCCGCATCTTGCGTGACGACCACGACACGATCGTGGCCGGCGGTCAGGGCAAGATGGAAGGACAGCTCGTCCGCGTCGCCCACCTTGGCTTCGTGACGCTCCAGGACATCGTTGCTTTTTTCAGCGCGCTCGAGCTCACGCTGCGTGACCTGAACCAGCCCATCGAGCCAGGCGTGGCCATGACCGCGGCGCTCCGCGCGTACGCGGAGAGCCAGCAGCCGACGTCGCGTCCCGCGGCCCGCGCCTCGTCGACCTCACGGCCGGCGAATGACGCGGTCGCGACTCGTCGCTAGTCGCCGCAACATCGTTCACGTCGCGGACCCTCTTGCCGAAGAGGGTCTCGCGCTGCTCCGCGCGCGCTGCGAGGTCCGCCAGACCACCGGTCTGAAAGAGGCGGACCTCCTCGCGCGCGTCGCGGACATCGACGCGCTCATCGTGCGCAGCGAGACAAAAGTGACCGCGCCGATACTCGACGCGGCGACGCGCCTCGTGGTCGTGGGTCGCGCCGGCGTTGGTGTTGACAACATCGACGTTCCCGCCGCGACCGCGCGGGGCGTGTACGTCGTGAACGCGCCGCTCGGAAACATCGTCGCCGCGGCCGAGCACACCATCGCTCTCGCTCTCGCCCTTCTCCGCCGCGTCGTCGACGCCGACCGCAGCGTTCGCGCGGGCGAGTGGACACGCTCGAAGTTCATCGGCCGCGAGCTACGCGCTAAGACGCTCGGCCTCGTCGGGATCGGACGCGTTGGAGGTGAGGTCGCCCGCCGCGCCGCCGCCTTCGGCATGACCGTCATCGCTCATGACCCCTTCGCGACGGAAGCGTCGGCGCGCACCGCCGGCGCGCGGCTCGTGGAGCTCGATGAGCTCGTGCGATCAGCCGACGTCATCTCGCTGCATGTACCGCTCACCGAGAAGACGCGCGGGCTGATCGGTGCTGAGACGCTTCGCCGAATGAAGTCGACCGCGGTCGTCATCAACGCGGCACGCGGTGAAATCGTGGACCTCGACGCGCTCGCGGTCGCGCTCGAGAAGGGAACGATCGCCGGCGCCGCCCTCGACGTGTTCGCTGCGGAACCCCTACCCGCCGACGCGAAGATCCGGAGCGCCCCACGCACCGTGCTGACGCCGCACATCGCCGGCTCGACCACCGAGGCCCAGACCAACGTGGCGGTCGACGTGGTCGAGCAGATCCTCGACGTCCTCGACGGCAAGCCCGCGCGGTACGCGGTGAACGCGCCGCGCCCGCCTTCGGAAGAGGCCGGCGGGATGGCTTGGCTGCGCCTCTCGGAGCGGCTCGGCTCGCTCGCGGCGCAGCTCCTCGACGACCGGCCCGCGCAGCTCGCACTCGGGTACGGCGGGGCCGTCCTGGAGCTGGACCCGGAGCCGCTTCGCGCGGCGGCAGTGAAGGGCGTGCTCGAGACGTTCAGCGAGCAGCGCGTGAATCTCGTGAACGCGCTCGACCTCGCGCGGTCGCGCGGCCTTGTCATCGCCGAGCGGCGTGAGACCGAACCGGCGCGGTACGCGTCGCTCCTCTCGGTCAAGGTCGGC
>VBEU01000141.1 GCA_005883775.1 Chloroflexota bacterium
GCAAGACTTTCTCCGTCACCGGGTGGCGCGTGGGATGGATCGTCGCGCCGCCCGAGCTCACCGCGGCCATCAGGAAAGTGCACGACTTCGTGACCGTCGGCGCACCCGCGCCGTTCCAGGAAGCGATCGCCACCGCGCTGGCCATGGGCCGGCCGTACTACGATCGGCTCGCGACCGAGTACCGCGCGCGCCGCGACCATCTCGTGCGCGTGCTGGATGCGGCGGGCTTCAGCCCGAACACGCCGCAGGGTGCGTATTACGTCGTCTGCGACATTCGCCCGTTCGGCTTCGATGACGACGTCACATTTGCGAACTGGCTCGTGCGCGAGATCGGTGTGGCGGGTGTGCCTGGATCGTCCTTCTTCTCGCGTCGCGAGCTCGGGCGCCACCTCATCCGCTTCACGTTCTGCAAGACCGCGGATCTCCTTGACGAGGCGGGCGCTCGTCTGCTGAAGACCGCTTCAACGGCGATGACGCGCGCGAATGGCTGAGTTGCGCACACGCGTCGCGGCTCGCAGGCAAAGAGTGCGGGTATGAGCCAAACGTACTAGGCGCCTCTCGCGGGCTGCTGATACGAAGGTCCCACATCTTGCTGACCCTGCCGTCGTTAGCCTCGTCGCGTGGTGAAATTCGGCCGCTCGGAGAAGGGGCAGGCCATCGTCGAATTCGCGCTTTTGCTGCCCGTTCTCATCCTCCTTGTCGTTGGGCTCATCGAGTTCTCGCTCGTGTGGAACTCGCGGAACACCGTGCTGTTCGCCAGCCGCGACGGCTCGATGCTCGCGGCCGAAGGCGGGAACGAGGACGGAACGGACTGTGTCGTCCTTCAGCGCATCGAAAGCGACGTGTACTCGCCGTCGACCGCCCTCCGGATCCAGCAGGTCGCGGTCTACTGGTCCGATCGCAATGGGGATCAGATCGGCTCGAATCAGAACGTCTATAGCCGCAGCGGATCGACGTCGTGCACGTATCCGGACGGGAACACGATCACCGTCCCCTACACACTCACGACGGCCGGTTACCTCGAGAGCGCACGCTGCAGCACGCTGGCCGGGTGCGGCGGTAGCCATCCGACCGTCGACACCATCGGCGTCCGCGTCACCTACCAGCATTTCTGGGCGACCAGCTTCGTCCGTTTCGCCGGAAACAGCGTCACCTTCAGTGAGTCGACGATCACCCGTGCGGAGCCGCAGCTGTGATCCGATTTTTCCAAAGCGAGGACGCACAGGGGTTGGTCGAGTTCGCGCTCGTCCTTCCGCCGGTGCTGCTGATACTCGTCTTTGGCTTGGTGGAGCTCGGCACGGTACTGAGCGTCGCCATGACCATGTCTTCCGCGACGCGCGAAGGTGCGCGGGTGGCCAGCGCTCTGGTGAACGGCGGCGGTGCGCTCGGCTGCAGCGCCGGCCAGTCGCCCAATGCGGCGAGCGTCGACCCGAACGTGATCGCCGCCGTGGAGCGCGTGCTGGTCGGCACCGGAACGCGAGTCGCCCTCGCGGACCTGACTCAGATCCGGATCGCAAAGGCGACTCTGGCCGGGGCTGAGACCGCAGGTCAGATCAACACCTGGAACTACCAGCTGAACGGTGGCCCCGTCGTGGACGGTCAGCAGCTCGACTTCGTGCCGGCGAGCCAGCCCTGGCAGGCGTGCTCGCGCGACAACGGCTCCCCGGCCGACTCGGCCGTCATCACGATCACCTACACGTACCGCGGCCGGACCCCCTTGCGGATGCTCGTCCCGATGTTCAACCAATTCACGATGACGGACCACACCGTCATGGCGATGAATGCGAACCGGTAGGTTCCGCCGCGAACAGCGCGGCCAGGTGCTCGTGATCGTCGCCGTGATGATCGTCGCGCTGCTCGGGTTCACCGGCCTCGTGACCGATGTGGCCTGGTATGAGGTGAACCTCATGCGGATCCAGCGTGCCGCTGACGCAGCCGCGCTCGCGGGGGTGGTCTACCTGCCGACGAACGTTGCCGGCGCGCAGAACGCGGCGCTGCAGGAGTCTTCGAAGAATGGATTTGCGAATGGACAGAACGGCGTGACAGTCACCGCCGCACCAGAGGGGCTCAACAACCTCATCCTCGGCGTGACGGTCACCGCGCCGGTCCGCTCCTGGTTCGCACGTCTTTTCGGCGTGACCCAGTTCAACGCCAGGCGGAATGCTAAGGCGGAGTTCGTCTTGCCGGTGCCGATGGGAAGCCCGCAGAACTACTACGGGATCAACGTCATTTGCCGGAACTCGGATGTCCCTCCGAACTGCCCGCTCGTCGCCTCGGCCGACGGCAGCGGAGACCTGTCGGCGCTCGGTTTCTTTGGTGGCGTCGAGGCACGCGGCACGGATCGGCAGAACGGCGACGCGTACTCGACGTACTACAACGGCAATCCGGCCCTCAACGCGGGTTTCGACGCCAACGGCTACCAGTACATCGTCGAGTTCGCACCCGGCACCGTCAACGGCAGCGTCTGGCTCTACGACCCGATGTTCTGCGCGACCGGAGGCAACACCGCGAACGGACGTCGTCTTGGCGCCGGTGACTTCTGGTTCGGAAATGGTGGGACCGGCATCACGTCCGTCTACAACCTTTGGGACATGAACGGCACGCCCTACACCCTCGCCGACGACACCCTTCTCGCGTCGAGTGGTGGGCTCTTCGCGAACTCGAACGCCGTCGACAAGGGGCCGCTCTACCGCGGCGATCAGAACTATGGCGGCGGATCGAACGGCTCTGGGTCGCCGGATTGTCAGGCCAGCCCTTACCACCTCAACTGGTGGCGCCTGGCGACCGGTCTCAGCGAGGGGCAGTACCGCTTGCAGGTCTCGACGAGCAGCGGATCAAATGCGGAGAACGCGATCAACGGCTTTGGGATCGAAGCTACGGCCCTGGGAGGGCCGACGCCGCGCGTGTACGGCCAAAGCCGGATGGAAGCCTTCATCGTCATCAACAACACGTCCGTTTTCTACCTCGCACAGATCGGGGCGGCCCACGCGGGCAAGACCCTCGAGATCAAGCTCTTCGACCCAGGTGACATCTCGAGCACGAGCTTCAAGATCCGGATCCCGACAGCCGCCGGTTTCCAGTACGCGACCTTTACCTGGACGACGACGGGGATCAACGCGTGCGCCCCGGGGAGCGCGGCGAGCGGCGGGCCGACGACGACCCTCGTCACGTCGACCGCCTCGTGCAACTACTACAACAACCAGTGGGTCACGATCTCGGTGCCGATACCGGCGACCTACACCGCGCCGGTCTCACCTGGCGATCCGCCTGGCGCGGGTGGCGGTTGGTGGAAGATCGAGTACGGAACTCTCGGCACCGGCCAGGACATCACGACCTGGGAAGTGAACATCCGCGGCAACCCAGTCCACTTGATCACGCCTCGCTCGCGCACCCTCCCCGCACTCGCAGCTTCGCTGCGGGCGGGGCCCCGGGGAACCCGCGCTTGCGAGGGCCATGCTCCGCCGTGCCACCCGCGACCCCATGCGCTCGCGCCGCGATCTACGCGACTAGCTGCGCGGCGTTCCCTTGCTGTCGTGCGTTGGGGAGAGAACCCGAACTATCCGCGAGTCGGGAGTGCGTCGAACCAGGCCGGCCAGGTCGTGCCGGGCCCGCCGGTCATCGGTCCGCTCCAGCTGTAGGGCTCGCGCGCCGGCACCACCATCACGGACCAGCCCCACGGGACCGGCGTCGCGGCGGCGATTCCGAGCCCCGCCGGGCCACCACCCAGAGGCGTGAAGCCGGACCCGGTGAATGCGACGACCCAGACGAGCGTGTCTGGATCGATCCCGCCGTAGATCGCGCTCGGCCCAGCCGCATCGGCGCGCAGGACGTCGTTATACGCGCGCTCGAAGTCGCCGTAGCGCATCAGCTTCGCTTCCGCGCTCGTGATCGTCCGCCCGGGGTTACGGACCGAGGCGATGACTTCGTCTCTCGAACGCGTCGGGACGAGGACGGGCGGCGCCGGACGGAAGAACTGGATCGTCGCGATCATCCGCTCGACCTCGTTGCGTTCGGGTGAGGCGGCGGGACCGCCTTTGATCACGAACACGCGATCGGCGAAGAACGGCGAGCGGACGAGCCAGTAGAGATATGGCTCGAGATCCTGAAACGGAGCCGGCTGGTTCTGGTAGACGGAGAAGAACTTCGCCGGCTGGCCACCGATCGACAGATCGCCACGCTCGAGGATCCTGCGGCACGCCGTGCAGGTCGCGGTCCACACATTGCGGTCGGCGAAGCCCTCGAGGTCGAGCGCTTCCTCGCCCGGGTACACGGGCGCGAGGCGCAGCGACACTCCGATGCCGCCCGGAGGCGGCGGGAAGTCGTTCGGGCTGAAGTCGTAGCTCCGCACGGCCCGACCGTGCATCGCCTCCGGCCTGTCGAACCACGTGGCCGGGCGGTCGATGCTCCAGCCGCCGGGGTCGTCCGTGAGCCTGATGTAGCCGGGTGCCGCCGTCCCGACCGGCCGCCCGGGCGAGGATGCGGGGCTTGCGGTCGTTCCCGATAGCACCCCACTCTCGGCGAGAGAACCGCACGAGACGAGCAGAAGCGCGCCGGCGAGGAGAGGGCGAAAGATCACAGCGCCACTACGCCGGACCCGCGGGAGGTTTCGCTATTCCGTGACTCTCGCGGAGTCGCTGTCGTGTTCTCGCATGAACGCGAGATAGAGGGCGAAGGGATCAGGTGGAGACGAGACGGTCGGTGAGCTCGCGGAGGTCGAAAGACGCTTCTGCATCGCGTCGGCATCCGTCTGGCGACCGAGCGCGCGCAACGCCTGCGGGTAGCTCGAGCGAAGCGTGAAGACTCCCTGCACGGATCCGAGCGCCATCCCGCGCTC
>VBEU01000058.1 GCA_005883775.1 Chloroflexota bacterium
ACGCCGATGCCGAAGGCGAACCGCATGCAGCGGCGACCGCGCTCGCGGCGGCGGCGAGAAGAAGCCGGCGGCGGTCCATCGTCGTCACTCGATCTTGATCGTCTTGATCTTGTCCCCGATCTTGACCCCTTCGACGACGTCTTTGCCCGACGTGAGCTGACCGAAGTTCGTGTACTGCTTGTTCAAGAAGTCGGAGTCGCTCTTCACGACGAAGAACTGCGAATCGTTGTTGAACGCCGCGTCCTGGCCGCGTGCGATCCCGAACGCACCGGTCTTGAAGGCGAGGTCGTTGTACTCGCTCGGCACGCGCTCGCCACCGGTGCCGGTCCCTTTGGGGTCACCGCCCTGGACGACCCAATCCTCGACGCGATGGAAGGTGAGGCCGTCATAGAAGCCACTCCGCGCTTTCGCGACGAAGCGCTCGACGGTCTTCGGTGCCTTGTCAGGGCGCAACGTGAACGAGAAAGATCCGCCCTTGGTGAGCTCGACGGTGGCCTTCGATGGTTCGGTCGTTGTCGTTCCTCCAGCCGCCGCGGTGACGCGACGATTTGTTCGCCATCGACGATAACGGCTTATCGTCAGCGTCCCGATGCCAAGTTTTCAGGCCCCGCGCGGGATGCGGGACCTGCTTCCCGAAGAAGCGGCCGCCTTCGACGCGCTCGAGGCGGTGATCGAGGCTCGCGCCCTGCGCTACGGGTACCCGCGGATCGTGACGCCGATCGTCGAGGACCGTGGGGTGTTCACGAAGTCGGTGGGCGAGGCGAGCGACATTGTCGGTTACGAGATGTACGACGTCTCGCTGCACAGCCAGGGCGGCCTCGTGCTCCGCCCGGAAGGCACGGCGGCGGTGACGCGCGCTTTCCTCGAGCACGGACTGCACCGCGCCCCGCGACCGGTGCGCTTCTTCTACTACGAGCCGATGTTCCGCGGTCAGCGGCCGCAGCTCCTGCGCTATCGCCAGTTCTGGCAATGGGGTCTCGAATGCTTCGGTCCCGAGGAGCCGCTCGCGGACGTCGAGATCGTCGACTTCACCGTGCGCCTCTTCTCCGAGGTCGGGCTCCGAAACTACGAGCTCGAGCTGAACACCGTGGGCGACGCGAAATGCCAGCCCAAGGTCAAAGCGGCCCTTGCCGAATACTTCGCGAAGAACCGCGATGCCCTCTCGGACGAGTCGAAGGGGCGCCTCGAGCGCAACCCGATGCGCATCCTCGACTCGAAGGACCCGAAGGACCGTGCGATCGTCGCGGCCGCGCCGGCGATGCACGAGCTCCTCTGCGCCGAGGATCGCGAGCACTTCGATCAGGTCATCGCGGGAGTCGAGCGCCTCGGTCATCCGTACAAGGTGTCGCAGACGCTCGTTCGTGGACTTGACTACTACACGCGCACTGTCTTCGAATGCGTCCTTACCGACCCTGAGTTCACGAAGGCTGGGGATATCGCGGTCGCAGGCGGCGGCCGCTACAACGACCTCGTGCAAACGCTTGGCGGCCCGGCCGTCCAAGGCGTGGGCATCGCCGGGGGCGTCGACGTGTTGTATGAGGCGTTGAAGAAAGAGGGAGTCCGCGTGGGACGCGACACCGAGGCCGACGTGTATGTCCTGTCGGCCGAGAAAGCCGATGGCGCCGATCGCCTGCAGATCGCGGACCCGCTGCGCCAAGCGGGCTTCAACGTCGCGATCGATTACTCCGACCGTCCGCTCGACAAGCAGCTGGAGAGCGCGGTCAAGCACGGCGCGAAGGTCGCCGTCATCCGCGGCACGCCCGAGGCACGCGGGGGCAACGTGATCGTTCGCGACCTCGTCGCCAAGACGCAGCGCGTGACGCGGCTCGCCGCGGTGGTGACCGAGGTCGGTCGCCACGTCCCCAAGCACCAGACGCCGCCGCTCTACGAGGGCCCGCCGAACCCGGACGAGCACGAGCCGGGCGCCGCGGGCGAGGCGCCATTTCTCAAGGATGATCGGGACTAGATAGGTGCTGCGAACACACACCTGCGGCGAGCCGCGGGCCGCGCTCGCCGGCAAGGAAGTAACGCTCGCCGGCTGGGTCCACACCCGCCGCGATCATGGCGAGCTCACGTTCATCGACCTGCGCGATCGCTACGGGATCACGCAGGTTGTCGCGCATGCGAAGGAGAACCCGGCTGCCCACAAGGCGCTCGGGAAGGTCCGCAACGAGTGGGTGCTTCGCGTCCGCGGAACGGTCCGGTCGCGACCCGAAGGGACGAAGAACGCGAAGCTCCCGACCGGTGAGGTGGAAATCGCGGCGACCGAGATCGAAGTACTGAACGAGTCGAAGACGCCGCCCTTCTACGTGAACGAGGAGACGGAGGTCGAGGAGACGCTTCGCTGGAAGTACCGCTACGTGGATCTTCGGCGCGAGCGATCGAGGGACATCCTCAAGCTGCGCCACGAGGTGACGAACTTCATCCGCAATTTCTTCGTCGAGCGAGGCTTCTGGGAGATCGAGACCACGATGATGATCCGCTCCGACCCAACCGGGGCGCGCGACTTCATCGTGCCTTCGCGCTACTACCCCGGAAAGTTCTGGGCCCTGCCGCAGTCGCCTCAAATGTTGAAGCAGATCCTCATGGTCGGCGGGATCGACAAGTACGTTCAGATCGCGCGCTGCTTCCGCGACGAGGATCCGCGCGCCGACCGCATCTACGAGCTCACCCAGCTCGACGTCGAGATGGCCTTTGCCGAGCCAGACGACGTGATGGCGATCCTCGAGGAGTGCTACACGGCGGTGGTCGAGCGATTCGCGAAGAAGCCGCTCCACAAAAAGCCGTGGCCGCGCATCACGTTCGACGATGCTGTGCGCCGATACGGAAGCGATCGCCCGGACACGCGCTTCGCGATGGAGCTGGTGGACCTTACCGACGCTTTTCGCGGTACCGCCTTCGCGGTGTTCAGGGATGCGATCGCGGACGGCGGTGCGGTGCGCGCCATCGTCGTGCCCGGCAAGGCGGACGCGACGCGCATGGACATCGACGGATGGACGGCGGTCGCCAAAACGAGAGGCGCGAAGGGCCTCGTCTCATTCGCCTTCGCCGAGTCCGAGGTCCGATCGCCCGTGGCGAAGTTCCTCTCGACGGACGAGCTAGCCAAGCTCCGGCGGGCGAGCGGTGCGAAGAATGGCGATCTCGTGCTCGCCGTCGCGGCGGATTACCACACCGCGAGCGTGTCGATCGGTACGCTGCGCTCGCACCTTGGGGCGACACTCGGCCTTGCCGACCAGTCCACGCATCACGCCATGTGGGTCCACCGTTTCCCGATGTTCGAGCGAACGCCGGAGGGCGGATGGACGTTCTCCCACAACCCCTTCGCAGGTCCGCTCACCGCCGAGGACGCTTCTCTGATGGAGACCGATCCGGGCAAGGCCAGGAGCTCGCAGTACGACCTCGTCATCGA
>VBEU01000059.1 GCA_005883775.1 Chloroflexota bacterium
CCGACCTTGCCAAGACTTTCGAGAAGATCGCCGCCGGCGTCGAATTTCTCCAGACGCAGCCGGTGTTCGAACTTGGGACGTTCAGTCGCTGGCTCGTTGAGGTTCGTCGCGGAGCCGCACACGATGTGCCGATCATCGCGGGCGTCCTTGTGCTCCGTTCGCCCGATCAAGCGGAGCGGCTGGCCAAGGTCCCGGGGCTCGCGATCGGTCCGGGAGTGATCGAGCGCATGAAGAAGGCGGCCGACGCCGAGGCCGAGGGCATCGCCATCGCCGTCGAGATGGTGAAGGCGCTCAAGGCCCTGCCCGGCGTGCGCGGCGTGCATCTGTACTCGATCGAATGGCCGGAGGCCGTGGGACGCGTCGTGGAATCGGCCGGGCTCCTCCCCAGGCCGGATGCGAGGGTGCCGGCATGACCTTGAAGACGACGGTGATCGGTGCGTATCCAAAGATCGGTGAAGGCCTCGACGGGCAGGAGCTGCGTCGCGCGCTCCATCGTCGCGACCGCGGCGAGATCAGCGACGCCGACCTCGACAAGGTGTACGACGAGGTCACGCGCTCGACGATCGGCGAGATCGAGGCGGCCGGCGTGGACGTGGTCAACGATGGTCAGATCCGCTGGGACGATCTGCTCGCGCCGTTCGCACGGACGTGGTCCGGCGTCGAGCCTGGCCCGCTCGAGCGCTTCTACGACAACAACACCTACTACCGGCAGCCGGTGATCACCGGACCGATCGTCACCGACGGTCGATCGCTCGTGCGCGACTTCACTTTCGCGCGGGGAGTGGCGAAGGCCCAGCTCAAGGCGGCCGTGCCCGGACCGCTCACATTCGCCACGCTCACCTCACGGGATGATCACTTCGGCTCGCTCGAGGATCGCGTCTTGGCGGCCGCCGATGCCACCGCGCGCGAGATCCGTGGGCTGAAGGACGCAGGCGCGCGCATGGTCGACATCGAGGATCCGGCAGTGGTGGCATCCCCGCGTCACATCGAGCTCGCGCGCGAGGCCTACGGCCGGCTCGCCGATGCGGCCCACGCCCTCGCTCTTGTGTCGTACTTCTTCCCGCCGGACGCCGTCCTCGAGTCTCTGGCCTCGTTCCCCGTGGCGGCGATCGCGATCGATGTGCGGAGCCGCGACACGACGGCGTTCGAACGGCTCGACGCGTTCCGCGACAAGTACGTGCTCCTCGGGGTCGTCGACGCTCGCAACACTCGCCTTGAAACGGCGGCGGAGGTCGCGGGCTACGCCGAACGTGCCCTCAAGCTCGTGCCTCTGGACCATCTGAGGCTTGCCCCCACGACGTCGCTCGAATATCTGCCCCGCGACATCGCCCGCGCGAAGCTCGCCGTCCTCGTCGAGGGCGCGCGGCTCGTCACGGGAGAGAAGGTGCCTGCATGACCCAGAACATTCTGCCGACCACGACGGTCGGGTCGTTCGGCAAGCCTGACTACCTGACGAAAGCGCGGGCCCAGCAGGCACGCGGGAAGCTCGGCGCGACCGAGCTCGAAGAGCTCGAGCGCAAAGCGACCGTGGAATGGATCCGGCGCCAGGAGGAGATCGGCCTCGACGTCCTGGTGGACGGCGAGATGTACCGGGGTGACATGGTCGCGTACTTCGCCGAACGGCTCGAGGGCTTCAAGATCGGCGGGCTCGTTCGCTCCTACGGAAACCGTTACTACCACAAGCCGGTGATCGCGGGAAGGGTCTCGCGGCCGAAGGCCATGACC
Organism: Chloroflexota bacterium; assembly: GCA_005883775.1. Classification (GTDB taxonomy): domain Bacteria; phylum Chloroflexota; class Limnocylindria; order P2-11E; family P2-11E; genus 3-1-20CM-2-70-9. The sequence continues at coordinate 1,726 of VBEU01000059.1, forward strand.
GTCGGCTGGTTCGAATACTCGCAATCGCTGACCTCGAAGCCCGTGAAAGGAATGCTCACCGGTCCGTACACGCTCCTCGATTGGTCGTACAACGAGGCGTACCCCACGCGCCGCGACGCGGTGCTCGCGCTCGCCGAGATCGTCCGCGACGAGGCGCGCGATCTCGAGCGCGCCGGTGCCAAGTACATCCAGATCGACGAGCCCGCCATCCACGCGCGGCCCGAGGAGATCGAGATCGCGATCGAGGCCATGGGCATCGTGACCGCCGGTCTATCGGCGAAGACGATCTCGCACATCTGCTACGGCGATTTCGCCGCGATCTACCCGCAGGTGCTGGATCTCCCGGTCGACCAGCTGGACCTCGCGATGGCGAACTACGGTTACCGCTGGCTCGACTTGTTCGATCGCAACCCCTTCACAAAGGAGCTCGCGATCGGGATCGTCGACGTGCACGCGCACGAGACGGAGACGGTCGACGTCGCCGCGGAGGGGATCCGCAAAGGCCTGCGGTACGTGCGGGCGGAGAACCTCTGGCCGCACCCGGACTGCGGGCTCAAGACGCGGACCGTCGATGAATGCGTCGAGAAGTGCGTCGCGGTCGTTGAGGCGACCAAGATCGTCCGCAAGGAGCTCGCCAAAGTCCCGGCCTAACGACGGAGGGCTCGGACTAACGAAAACGGCCCACCCGTGGCATTACATGGTGGACCGTGATGACCGCAGAGCGCTGGGCCGAGCTCTACCGCCTCGAGTTCCCGCGCATCTATCGAGCGCTTCTCGCGGTATTGCGCGACCGCGAGCGCGCGCTCGACGCGCTGCACGACGCCTTCGTCGCCGGACTTCGCCATCCGCCGGCGCACGATGCGGACCTCGCAGGCTGGCTCTTCGTCGTCGCGGTCCGCAGCACGCGGCGTTTTCGGCGCCTTCCGCTCCTGCCACTCGAGTGGGTCACGGGCAGCAGCGGTGACGACGAGATCGAAGCGGCACTCGACCGGATGGAGGTCGGACGGCTCCTGGCTGGGCTGACCGAGCGCCAAAGGGCGATGGTGGTCGCGCAGTTTTACCTCGGTCTCGATCACCGCGAGATCGCCCGGCATTTCGGCGTGAAGACGGGAACGGTCAGCGCCACTTTGGCGCAAGCGAAGGCGCGGATGCGCGCGGAGGTGCGAAATGTTTCCTGAGCTCAGCATCGAGCGGATCTTCCACCGTGAGATCGACTCGCTTCCGTTGCCGCCCGAAAGTGCCTGGATCCCGAATGGGCTCAGAGCGCGACGGTCGGTTCCTCTGACCGCGCTGGTTATCTGCGCCACCGCGGTCCTCGTGTTCGGCGCGGTCATAACCGTCCGATACGCCGGCGATGCCGCTGGGACGGGCCGGCGTGTCACGACTCCGCTCGTCGCTCTTCCGCGGCCCACGTGTCTTCGCGGAGGCTGCAACGTCTATCGCAACGATGCCTTCGGATACGGGATCGTTCTGCCGGCGGATTGGCGCGTCGCCCCCGCGCGTCGCGGCGGCACACCGCCGAGCACTGAGCTGGACCATGTTGAGTTCACCGGCCAGACCTCCGACGAATGGACGCACCTGGTCGGGGTCGACGTCGTCGTTCCGTGGGATTTGGTCGTCGAGGTGCACGAACGGCGAGGCGTGCTGGCCATGGATTGGTCGCGAGTCGACGGG
>VBEU01000142.1 GCA_005883775.1 Chloroflexota bacterium
CAGTGGCTTGAAGACCTTTGCTCTATCAGGCGAAGCTCGCGACAATCTCTTTGTTGCTCTCGTGTTTCTCGTCTTGGCCGCCCTGGCAGCGATCGCCTCAAACCTCCCAATGTTCTACAAGGCGGTGACGCCAGCGAGCATGCGAACCCTTTTAAATAGCAACTGGACGGATCCAGAGGCCACTGCGGAGAAGTTCACTTCCGAAACTCGTATCGACGTTATCGAACGCGCACAGACGGTGAATTCTTTGAAGGGCTACGCAGTGATGCTCGCGATGGGCATAGAAGTGGTGGGCGTTTTCTTCGTCGCCAAGGCCGTCGGGCTGATCCTCTCCTCACCCCTAACTCCCTAATCCCTCGTTTCTGGTGTCGCGCGTAATCTCTCGATCGGCGTCACGGCGTGACCACAAACCGCGAGCTATCGCTCCGGCCGAAGACTTCCGGAAAGTAGGTCTCCTCGGCGTGCGCCGGCGCCACGAAGAAGTTGCCTGGCGTCGAAGCGCGCGCGTAGTACGTGTACTCGTAGAGGCCTTTCCCTAGCCAGCTCGCTGAGAGAACGGTGCGGTCGTCGCGCAGCTCCACTTGAGACCACGGGCTGTAGTACCACCAGTACCAGGGCGCGAAGTATCCGCCACCGGACTGCTTCTGCGCTGACTTCAACCGATCGCTGTCGAGCTGCGCCCTTAGCGCGGGATCGACGTTACGCAGGCGCGCATCGACTGCCTCGAGCCCCGCCGGCAGCGGATCCTCGACGACGACGTAGGTGTGATCGGTCTTCACCATGACCGTGACGGTAACGCGCACGGTTTCGCCGAGCTTCGCCTGCGTCACCGGCTTCAGCGGATCGTCGAGCAGCGTGTACGTGTGCGAAACCGCGAACCCGCGGTTCAGCGACTCGATGCCCTGCGCCGGCGTCATGTAGCGGAGATCGAGCGTGTAGTAGAGGCGGCCCGGCTTTCCATAGTCGCGCGTGAAGGAAAGGAGGCTCGTCGTGCCGGGCGTGAAAGTCGTGAGCGGGAGCTTCTTCGATGAGGTCATCGGGGTGGTGTTCGGCTTCACGAGCCCGCCGAGCACGTCCTTGTCGTCGAGCTGCACTTTGTACTCGTAGTCGCCGCCGAGCTCACCGGTCCCGACCGCGTAGCTCGAGAGCGCGAGGATGGCCATGGCGCGATCGACTGTGCTGCCCCAGCCATAGGCCGTGGTCCGCGCGACGACAAGCCAGCGGATCGTCTGCGCCACGAGAGCGTGATCGGGCTTGATACGCGCGATCGCGAGCGACACGAGTGCGGTCGTCGCGGTGTTCGCGAAGAACTTGCCGCGCTTCTGGTCGCTGTCCTCCCAGTGATTGCCATTGGCGCTCGGGATCGTCGCGCTCGCGAGCTCATCGAAGAGCGTCCGCACGGCGGCATCGTCAGACTTCGCGCCGCTTTCGATGAGTGCGAGCAGCAGATACGCCCGTCCCCAGTTGCCCAGCTGGATGCGGTACTGCTCGAAGAGGGCGCGCGCCGTGACTGAGACGGCTGCGCGGGCGCCCGCAGAGGCGAGCGCGTACAGGAGGAAGGCCCTTTGGTTGATATCCGGCGGGTACGCGATGTCCGTCGGACGGTTCACTTCGCCGAAGATGATGCTCGTCGAGTTCCTGACGATGTTGGGATCGACGGCGAGCCCATCACGCTGCGCTTCGCCGAGCGCGATGAGCACCCAGCCGGTCACGTTCGGGTCGGTTTGGCAGTACGCCTCGTCGCACCAGGCCCAACCGCCATCGGGACGCTGCCGCCCGATCAGGCCGGCGAGGTCGCTCGCGATCTGGCGATCGCGTCCTTTGTCCACCTTGGCGCTCATCTCGGCACGGCGCACCGCGAGCGTCGCGATGAGCCGGCTCGCCACCATGCCGGCGCCCTCCTGCGCGTACGACCGCAGGTACATGAGCTCGTCGGACATCGTGCCGGTCAGCGCCGACTGCACCGAAATTCCGAGCGTGCCGTGTTTGGTATCCGCGAATTTCGGCAGGTACACCGCTTCGAGCTGGCCGTCACGTGTGACGATCCCGCCGGTGGCGGTCGTCTCCGGCGTCAGGTCGGCGATGACCGGAATCTCCTGGACGACCGCGTCGTTCAGATCGCCCGGCCCGGTCGCGGTGAACGTGATGCGCGCAGTCCCCTCGGACTCGATTTTCGCGGGCCAGCTCACGAGGACCGAATCGCTCGGGTGAATGGTGATCGACCGCGTGAGGTCGCCACTCACGGTGATGCCTTCGGCCTTGAGGGTGACGTTGACAGCCGCGTCGGTCTTCGTCGCGTTGCGGACGAGCGCGCGGATTTCGGCGGTGTCGCCGACGCGGAGCTCGCGAGGCAGCGCCGGCCGCAGGAGAAGCGGCTGCGTCGAAAGCAGCTCGTTCGTTCCTTCACCGACGAGCGTGTCGCCGCTGATCGCGCGCGCCTGCATGCGCCACGTCGTGAGGTCGTCGGGCATCTTCACCTCGACGGAGGCGGTGCCGTCTTCCTTCGTCTGGACCTGAGCGCTCCAGTACGCGGTGTTGCGGAAGTCCTGTCGGATCTGCGGATTGGCAAGACCGCTTCCGCCTTTGCCCTGCCGTGGCGCCTCCGCGATGACGTCGTTCCAGCGGTTCACCGATAGCGAGATGGACGACTGCGTCTGCACGACCAGGCCGCGTTCGAACCAGAAGGCCCGTAGGCCATCCGGCCCGCGCTCATCCTGGAGCGAGAGCACCGCGCGGTCGACGACCGCGACCGAAAGCTCGGCCCGCACACCCTTGCCGGTGTGATCGGTGACCTTGATGGCGTAGTGGACCGTGTCGCCGGGCTTCGCCTGATCGCGGTCGGGCGTGATCTTCACGTTCAGCACGCGCGTCGCGGTAGAGACCGGCAGCTCGACGTAACCGACCTTGTAGCGCGGGATCGGATCGCCCGTCGTCGGCGGCCAGTACATGACGACGGAGACGAAGATGTCCGGGACGCTGCGGTCGGTGATCGGGATGCGAAGCCGCTCGCTGTTCGTCGCGAACTTGCGGACCTCGGTCGTCTTGATCTTGCCGCGCTCGACGGTGATGAGCGCTGTCGCACCCGGATACGGCGCCGGCACGAGCACGTCGGCGGTGTCGCCGACCTCGTAGCTTTCCTTGTCGGCCACGAGCTTGATCGCGTCGTCGTTGGTTATCTGCCAGCTCGCGCGGAACGTCCCCCAGACCCAGAGGAACGCCGCCGCCCGCGCGCTGCGGCCCTTCGCGTCGGTGGCCTCCGCAATGACCCGGAGCTGTCCGGACTTCGCCGGCTTGTACATGACGAAGCCTTCGCCCTTCGCGTTGGTCGTTGTCTGCAGGGTCGCC
>VBEU01000076.1:0-1421 GCA_005883775.1 Chloroflexota bacterium
GGCGCTCGGCGCGACTGTCGAGGATCTCGATCCCCACACCACGCGTATCACCGCGAAAGATTTGCGGAGCGACGAGCTGCCCGCCGCGCTCGCACGCGAGATTCGCCCGTCCCTTCTCTTCGCCGCGCCGCTGCTCCACCGGCGTAAGCGGGCGCGCCTCGGGCAGCCCGGAGGCGACATCATCGGTCGCCGCCGAGCGGACAGTCACTTCCTCGCGCTCGGGGAGCTCGGGGCAACGCTCGACATGAGCGCCGGTGGCTTCACCGTGACGACGACTGGCCTGCGCGGCGCAGATGTGATCCTCGATGAACCTTCAGTGACCGCGACCGAGAACGCGCTGCTCGCGGCGGCCGTCGCCAAAGGACGGACGACTCTCCACAACGCCGCGAGCGAGCCGCACGTGCAACAGCTCGCGAAGGCGCTCGTCGCCATGGGCGGGAAGATCAGCGGCGTCGGAACGAACACCCTCATCGTGGATGGGGTCGAGCGTCTTCACGGGACCGATCACACGCTCCTCGGCGATCACATGGAGATCGGCTCGCTGATCGCCACGGTCGCGATGACGCACGGCGAGGCGACGATCCACGGCGTCGTTCCCGAGCACCTGCGCATGATGCGGTTCGTCTTTGGCCGTCTCGGCATCGAGACGCATGTACGAGGCAATGACGTGTTCGTCGCGGGGAGCGACCGCTTCGAGATCCAGATGGATCTCGGGGGCGCGATCCCGGAGCTCAAGCCGCAGGTCTGGCCCGGGTTCCCGACGGATCTTACGAGCATGGCGACGGCGTTCGCGACGCAGGCCGAAGGTGTCGTTCTTATCCACGAGTGGATGTTCGAGGGCCGTCTGTATTTCGTTGACACGCTCACGCGCGAGATGGGTGCTCGTATCGTCCTCGCCGATCCCCACCGCGCCGTCGTGATGGGGCCGTCGAAGCTCCGCGCCGCGGAGGTGCGGAGCCCCGATATCCGCGCAGGGATGGCGCTCCTGGCGGCGGCACTCTGCGCCAAGGGCACGAGCGTCATCAACAACGTAGAGCAGATCGATCGTGGCTATGAGGAGCTCGACAAGAGGCTGCGCGCGCTCGGAGCCAAGATCGAACGCGCGGCGTGACCTCGTTCGCGACGCATCTCGAGTGCTCGCGGTGCCAGGAAGACTTTCCTCTCGAGCAGATCCAGCAGGTCTGCAAATCTGACGGCGGTCCGCTCCTCGTGCGCTACGACCTGCGGCGCGTGCGCGACTCCGTCACGAAGGACGCACTCCGCGAGCGGCCGGAGACGCTCTGGCGGTATCGCGAGCTCTTGCCGATGGCGAGCGAGGACCATGTTTCGCTCGGCGAGGCGATGACACCTCTGAATGCGGCGCCGTGTCTCGGCGCCGAGATGGACATTCCCGGTCTCCTGATCAAAGACGAAGGACTTCT
>VBEU01000076.1:1473-21137 GCA_005883775.1 Chloroflexota bacterium
ACGACGCCGGAGGTCATCGTCCGAGAAACGCTGGCGTACGGCGCGGAGGTGTACCTGGGCGCGGGCTCGATCGCCGACGCCGGCGCGGTCGTCCGGCGCGCGTGTGAGCGCTACGGCTGGTACGACGCGTCGACCCTGCGCGAACCCTATCGCATTGAAGGTAAGAAAACGATGGGGTTCGAGCTGGCGGAACAGCTCGGATGGCGCGTGCCAGACGTGATCGTGTACCCGACCGGCGGCGGCGTCGGCCTCATCGGCATGTGGAAGGCATTCGACGAGCTCCGAGCGATCGGCTGGCTCGACGCGAAAAAGCCACGCTTCGTTGCCGCTCAGGCCGAGGGTTGTGCGCCGATCGTCAAGGCGTTCGCCGAGGGAGCCCACGAATCGGAGACCTGGCCCGATCCGCGGACCTTCGCCGCCGGCATCCGCGTGCCGAAGGCGCTCGGTGACTTCATCGTCCTCAAGGCGCTCCGCGACTCCGCCGGCATCGCCGTGGCTGTCAGCGAGAGGGAGATCGAGACCGCCATGGAGGGCGCCGGCGGGGCGGAGGGGATGCTCATCTGTCCGGAGGGGGGAGCCGCGGTCGCCGCAGCGTCGAAGCTGCGCCGCGAGGGATGGATCCGCGAGAACGAAGAGGTAGTGATCTTCAACACCGGCACCGGACTCAAATATCCGGAATTCCTTCAGGGCTCCGATGCGCGCCACCTCGATGCGAACGAGCTTCCGGATGGATAGGCGGCCGACCGCCGCGGTGGCGCCACGGCGGGGCGTCCTGGGCGGGGCCGTTCTCCTCGCGATCGGCGGTGCCTTTCTCCTGCCGCCGTTCGGAGTGCCGAACGCGGGTGCCTACCTCTTCGTCGCGCTCGGCGTCGCGTTCGCAGCCGCTTGGTGGGTCGGCGCGCGGCAGTACGTGTACCTGGTCCCGGCGTGCGTCCTCATCGGCTTCGGTCTTGGCCTCGTGATCCCCGCGCTGCTGAATCTTCCCGCCGACACGGCGGGCCCGGTATTCCTCGGAACGCTGGCCGCCGGCCTCGTCGCCGTTTCCCTTCTCGCACCCGCCCGGCGAGCGCCGCTCTTTCTTGCCGGGATCCTCGCGGTCGTCGCGACGGCGGATCTTTTCCTGCAGATCGACCTGGTCCCGCTCGGGCTCCAGCCGTACTTCGTCCCCGTCGTCCTGATCATCGTGGGCCTGTACCTCCTGGTGGAGCCCAAGGGGTAGGGTCCAGACCGGTAGTGGCGGCATAGCATCCACGTGTGACCATCGCGCCGAACATCCTTGGGCTTGTCGGCCATACGCCCCTCGTTCGCCTTTCCCGCATCGGCAGGGGGCTGCGCCCGGCGATCGTCGCGAAGCTCGAGCACTTGAATCCGGGCGGTTCCGTCAAGGACCGCATCGGCCTGCTCATGATCGAGGACGCCGAGCGGCGGGGTCTCCTGCGACCCGGCGGAACGATCGTCGAGCCGACGAGCGGAAACACCGGCGTCGGTCTCGCGATGGCCGCTGCGATCAAGGGGTACAGGGTCATCTGCACGATGGCCGACAAGCAGAGCCAGGAGAAGCGCGATCTTCTGCGCGCGTATGGCGCCGAGGTCGTCGTGTGCCCGAGCGCGGTGCCGCCTGAATCTCCCGAGTCCTATTACAAGGTTGCGGATCGTCTCACGCGCGACATCCCGGGGGCGTTTCAGCCGAACCAGTACTACAACGCGATGAACCCGGAGGCCCACTACCGGACCACCGGCCCTGAGATATGGGAACAAACCGAGGGCCGGATCACGCATCTCGTAGCTGGGGTCGGCACCGGGGGCACCGTGACCGGAGCCGGCCGGTATCTCAAGGAGCGAAAGAAGAACCTGGTCATCGTGGGCGCGGATCCCGAGGGATCGCTCTACACGGGCGACATCCATCCCTACAAGACCGAGGGCATCGGGGAGGACTTCTATCCGGGAACGTTCGATCCGGCGATGATCGATCGATGGGTGCGCGTGTCCGATCGGGATTCCTTTCTCACCGCGCGTCGTCTCACCCGCGAGGAAGGGATCCTCGTCGGTGGCTCGTCGGGGACAGCCCTGTTCGCCGCGCTCGAGGTCGCGAAGGACCTGGACGAGAACGCGTTGGTGCTCGTCCTCTTCGCGGACTCCGGCCGCAACTACCTATCGAAGATCTTCAACGACGAGTGGATGCGTCAGAACGGATTCCTCGGTGGCCTTGTCCCGGCGAACGTCGGCGACGTCATGAAGGACCGCGGCGGCACTCCGGAGCTCATCGTCGTCGCCAAGACCGAGACCGTCCGCCGCGCGATCGACACGATGCAGCGCTACGGGATCTCCCAGATACCGGTGACCGCGAACGGCGCGGCTGGTGCCGTGTCCGACATCGTCGGAAGCGTGTCGGAGAAGACGATGCTCGATCGAGTGTTCCGCGAGCCTGCGCTCGTCGACGAACGCGTCGAGCGGGTGATGGATCCGCCGTTCCCGGTGGTGCAGGCGAGCGACGACATCGAGCGCCTGTACCAGGAGCTTTCGGGTGGCGCCCCAGCCTTGCTCGCCGCGCGGGACAACCGTCCGGTGTCGGTCATAACGAAGGCCGATCTTTTGGAATTCGTCGCGCACCAGCGAAAGGTCGCGCCCCGCTAGCGTTCCCTCTTCTTGGAGTCTCCCTCGGCCCTCGCGCGCTCGCGCATCCCGCGCACGAGAATTTCGAGGTCGCCGATGGACACGCCCCCGGTCGCTTTCCAATCGTGTCCGTCTGCGCGCACGTCGGACGGGCAATACGCCCACGTCTTGTCGTAGATCGTGAGGTGGTCAACGAGGGCGCCGTTCATCTGAAGGTGCGCCGGCGCCATGCAGATGAATGCGACTCTCGGACCCGCCGTCCCCATGCCAAGTATTTGCATCATGACGGTGCGTCATCTCAAGTGCCGGTTTGACCAATACCCGTGACGTAACCGGAGGAGTAGTGGCCGAAAGTGCATATACTTTCGTTCGTGCCGATCCAGCGCCCGCTCACGCCCCGGCAGCACGTCATTTTGAGAAGCGTTGCGCGCGGGAAGACCAACAAAGACATCGCCGCGGAGCTCGGGATCTCGGAGCAGGGCGTCAAGGTTCACATCTCGCGTCTCCTCGAGCGTTATGGCGCCGAGAACCGCGTGGAGCTGGTGAGCGTCACAAAGGCTTGGGCGCAGGCGGACCAGCCCGCCTACCGGGAGTTAGCAAACGACATCGCCGGGATCCAGGACGGTCTCCACAAGACATATCGGGACATCGGCGCGCTCAGTAAGGGTCATGGCGCGAACGGTCACTCTGGCCCGGTGAGCTCGCGATCCGAGACGAACGGTCACACACCCGTGATCGGGACCGACCTCGTCGCCGAAGTGCGGTCCCTTCGCGAGGTCCTCGGGGAGATCAACGTCGCCCTGAAGCTTGCCCGCGAGCTGCCCGCGGACGCGGATATCGGTCCGCTCGTGGACGCGATTCGCATCCGCGTGGGCGCCGCCCTCGACCAGAGCTCCAGGCTGGATGCTCTCGTCACCCGCGAGCCCTCTCGAGACCAGCGGCTGGATCAGAGCGCGATCTAGGGCCTGCAAGTCAGGAGCGGGTCGCGCGAGCGTCTCGGCATACTGGCAATGACGTGAAAGAAACGCCACGTAAGCCCGGATTCGAAACGCTCGCCATCCACGCCGGGCAGGACCCCGAAGCCGCCACCGGTGCGGTCGTCGTCCCCATCTTCCAGACCTCGACGTTCGCGCAGGAAGCCGTGGGAAAGAACAAGGGTTATGAGTACGCCCGCACGGGGAATCCCACGCGAACGGCACTCGAGACCTGCCTCGCCGCGCTCGAAGGCGGCGGGTGGGGCCTCGCGTTCGCGTCCGGGATGGCCGCGACCGATGCGATCGCACATCTCCTTTCGGAGGGCGATCACGTCGTCATTAGCGATGATGTGTACGGCGGCACGTATCGCCTATTCGCGAAGCTCTTCGATCGGTTGGGGGTCTCGTTGACCGCGGTCGACATGCGCAAACCGGAGGCCGCGCGGCGCGCGATGCGACCGCGAACCAAGCTCGTGTGGATAGAGTCGCCGTCGAATCCGCTTCTGAAGGTCGTCGACATCGCGGCACTCGCCGAGATCGCGCGCAACGGCAAGGCCCTTGCGGTCGTCGATAACACGTTCGCGAGCCCGTATCTGCAGCAGCCGCTCCGCCTGGGCGCCGATTTAGTGCTGCATTCGACGACGAAGTACCTCGGCGGACATTCCGACGTCGTCGGCGGAGGCCTGGCCGGCAACGACGAGGACTTGCACGAGAGGATCGCCTTCATTCAGAACGCGGCCGGCGGCGTGCCCGGACCATTCGATGCGTGGCTGGTGCTGCGCGGCGCAAAGACGCTGGCGGTGCGGATGGAACGGCACTCGGCCAACGCGCAGGCGGTCGCCGAGTGGCTCTCGGAGAACCCGAAGGTCACGAGTGTCAACTACCCCGGTCTCGTGACGCACCCGCAGCACGCCCTCGCCCGCCGGCAGATGCGCGCCTTCGGCGGGATGCTCTCCTTCGAGCTGCGCGGGGGCGAGGTAGCGGCGAAGCGGATGGCGGCTCGGACCAAGATCTTCGCGCTGGCCGAGTCGCTCGGCGGGGTCGAATCGCTGATCGAGATCCCCCTTGCCATGACCCACGGCTCCGTCCGTGGCACGAAGCTCGCGCCGCCGGCCGGTCTCGTTCGGCTCTCGGTGGGCATCGAGACGGTCGACGATCTCATCGGAGATCTCGGGCAAGCGATCGGCTAGTGCCGCTGCCCCTTGCGACCGAACGGCTCGCCATCCGTCCGTACCGCGACGACGATGCCACCGCGCTGCACGAGGTGTTCGGTTCGGCCGAAGTGATGAAGTGGACGCCGAGTCCGCCATCGAAGAACGTGGCCGAGACCGCAGAGCGTCTTGCGCGCACGATCGCCTTCACGGCGCGTCAGCCTCCGGGCTTCGGCCTGTGGGCTCTCGAGCTGAAAGAATCGGGCGAGTTTCTCGGGCAGGTCGGGCTCTTTCCGGTCGAGGGAAAAGGTCCGGACGTCGAGGTCGCGTACGAGCTCGCGCCGCGGGTGTGGGGTCACGGTTACGCGACGGAGGCCGCTCGCGCGCTCATCGACTACGGCTTCGACGAGATGCGCCTGCGACGGATCGTGGCGCTCATCCTTCCGGCGAACACGCGCTCGCGGAACGTGGCTTCCAAGTGCTCCATGACCCTCGAGGGTCCGGGTCGCTTTTACGGCCTCGACCTCGTCGTGTACGCGCGGGAGGCACCCTAGGCTGACCCTAGTGAACGTCGCGATCGCCTTCGGTGCCGGGATCCTCTCGTTTCTCTCCCCCTGCGTGCTTCCGCTCGTTCCGGCCTTCCTCGTCGACATGGCCGGTGAAGCCGCGCTCAGCGGCACTCAGCGCGCGCGCGCGCTCGTTCACGCGTTCGCGTTCGTGCTCGGGTTTTCGACCGTGTTCACTCTCCTCTGGATCGGCGTCGCTCTCGTCGGTTCCTTCGCCGGCGAGATGGTGTCGTGGCTTCAAAAGATCGGCGGCCTGCTGCTGGTCGTACTCGGCATGCAGATGCTCGGGCTCATACGCATCCCCTTCCTCGCGCGCGAGCTCGACCTCCGTCTCGAGGGGCGCACCACCGGGCTGCCCCGCAGCTTTCTCATCGGGCTTGCCTTCGGCGTCGGCTTCACGCCGTGCGTCGGACCGTATCTCGGGGCGATCCTGACGCTGCTTCTCGGCGAGGACCTCGGGGCTGGTGCTGTCCTCCTGGTCGCCTACACGCTGGGGCTCGGCGTCCCCTTCCTGCTGCTCGCCGGCGGACTGGGCGGCGCGCAGCGCGTGGCCCGCTGGCTCGCCGCGCACATACGCGTGGTGAATCTGGCCGGGGGTACGCTCGTGATAGCGATGGGACTGGTTCTTGTATCAGGGCAATTCGCGCGGCTGCCTCAGCTCTTCAACTTCCTGCCGCTCCTCGGATGACCGTGGCGACTGCGCCGGAACCCGAGCGCGAGCCGACCGCGCTCCCGCGATGGATCGCCGCGATCATCATCGGAGCGATCGCGCTCGCCTCTCTCGCCGCGCTCCTCTGGCCACTCCTGAACAAGCCCGCGACCGTGACCGACGCGGGCGTCATCCGCGCGCAGATCGAGGCGGACGGCGCGGCCGGCCGGATCGGAGCGCCTGCCCCTGACTTCGAGTGGACGAGCCTCGACGGCCAGACCCTCCGACTCTCCACATACCGCGGCAAGGTCGTTGTCGTGAACTTTTGGGCGACGTGGTGCCCGCCCTGTCGCGAGGAGATGCCCGCCCTGCAGCGCGTGGCCGCGAGCGAGCCCGACGTCGTCGTTCTCGAGGTCGACCTCATGGAACCAGGCGACAAGGCGCGCTCTTTCCTGGACTCGCTCGGGCTCGATCGCTTGCAGCCGGTCCTCGACGGCGACGGCGCTACCACGCGGCGTTTCGGCGTGCTCAGCCTCCCGAGCACATTCTTTGTCGACAAGACCGGCGTCATCCGCCACCTCGAGCTCACCGCGATGAGCGAGGCGCAGATCCGGACGGGGATACAAAAGGCGCGCTGAGTGTCTCGAGGGGCACAGACCGTTCATGTCGTGGGTGATCGTTCGGTTCGCGCCTCTGGAGCAGGCTCCGCTCATGACCTGGGAGGAGGACACATTCGTGGAACGCTTACGTCACCTCTTCCGTCCACGCCAGAGCCCTCGGCCAGACGGCGATGCGCAGCGCCGGCGCAGCAACCGGATGCGGTACTTCCTCACTGTGTTCGGCTCGCAGCACTGGGCCGAGCGCGTCGACGGCCGTCGCGTCCCGGCGCGTCGCGGCAACATCGCGCTCTAGAGCCGACACCTAGAATCGCCCTCGCCGAAAACGATCGGGGAGGGAACGACATGTCGGTGGAGCTCACGATCAAATTGCCGAACCGCGCGGGTCAGCTCGGGGCGCTTGCGGGCGCGCTCGGCGACGCCGGGATCAGCATGCGGAGCATCGCGGCGACGACCGGTGGCGGAGCTGGGACCGTGTACGTCGTCGTCGACGACAAGGACGCGGCGAAGGCTCGGCGGGCGATCAAAGCGAAGAAGTACCGCATCTCGGCCGACCGCAAGATCGTCGAAATCCGTCTCGGGAACAAACCTGGAACTCTTGCGCGCGCCGCGACCCGGCTGGGCAAGAACAAGGTCAACATCGAGTCCGCGTACATGGTCGGCTCCTCGAAGAAGAGCACCACGCTCGGACTCGGCGTGAAGGACGCGCGCGCGGCCAAGAAGGCCCTCGGCCGCCGCTGATCTTTTGACCGGTACTTCGGTACCGGCCGATCGGACCATCGCTAAGACGGAGCACCGACGCGACCCTCGCCTCATTCACGAGGGAGGTTCGATATCGGTGCTTCGTCGTTTCTGCTCCGCGAGCGAGGGACTCGCCACGATCGAATACATCATTGGGGCCGCGGTCGTGCTCGGAACGCTTGTGGTCGGCGTGACCGCATGGAACAACGGGCTCGTCGCCCGTTTGCAGGCGCTCGTCAGTCAGATGCAAGCGGTCCGGTGACGCGGGCTCTGCGTGGGGACCAAGGCCTGGCCACCCTCGAGACAACATTCGCGATCACGATGCTCGTGCCGTTGCTCTTCGCGGTCCTCGAGTTTGGATCGGCACTCGAGCGATGGCTGGCCCAGGATGCCGCGACGGTCCAGGCCGCCCGCTACGCGGGTGAGCTCGGTGGTGACGCTCCTGAGCTCCGCGCGTTCCTCGCAGAGCAGCTGCGCGTTGCCGGAATCGATTCCGATCGCGTGAGCGTCGAAGTCGCTCCTTCGCGAGTTGGCTGGCGAGAGCCGGTCCGGGTGTCGCTCTCGTCGGCGTTTCCGGTGAGCATTCCGTTCCTGTTTTCGACCAGCGTGCCTCTCCGTTCGAGCGCGATCTCGCGCGGCGAAGTCAACCGATGAGGTGGCTACAGGACGATCGCGGGACTGCGCTGGTCCTAACACTGATCCTTGCGCCGATGCTGCTCGTGGCCCTGGCGGGGGTGCTGCAGCTCGGCGCGTTGCGCGTGGCGGCCGCGCGCGTTCGCGCCGCCGCCGATCTGGCGGCCCTTGTCGCCGTCAACGATCAGGATGACGCCGAGCTCGCACGATCGGGCACGCTGCGATTGGCGGCGGATGCGGCTCTGGTCGCGCGTGAGTACTTCGCCCGCGAGCTCGAGCTCTCCGCGCCGCTCCTGGACGGAACGACCGAGGACATCGCCGCGGCGGCGGACGTCGTGGCATACCCGTCAGCCCCGTCTTACGACACGCGAACGGGGGCGCGATACGACCGGCCAACTGTACGCATCGCGGCGGATGTGCCGGTGCGGACGCCGATCTTCGGCGCTCTGGTCCTCCGTCCGGTGACGGTGCTCCACGTGATCGCGGTGAGCTCGCCGCGATGAAGCGCGAGTGCGTCGCCGCCACGCTCGTGCTGTTTCTGCTTGGGTCCTCGCCGGCTCTCGCCTGGGATCCGTTCCGCGAGCGCGACGAGCCGCCGGCGCCGTCGCGCGAGCCGGATCCGGCTCCGTTCATCGCGCCCCCGCCCGGCATCTACTACGTGACGGATACGTACGTCGCCGACGTCGTGACTTCCAGCGGGCCGCTGACGACGTACTCCACGGCCACGATCCACGAATCGACCGGAAGCTACGCGCGCGTGCTCGACATCGTCGGCACCGGTGCATCGAGCGCCTTCGACGGAAGCGCCTTCAACGGCCGGCGCACGCTCGGGGACGGCCGATCGGTGGCGGGGACCTACTACGAGAACTACGCGCTCACCGACGGCGGGTTCGTCCCGGTCAGCATCGTTTTCTTCCAAGACGATGCCGAGCTGGCGAGACTGCTCGCCGCGCGCACGCCTTCGCCGGCCATCGCCACACCGCCGTCATCAGGGCCCTGGCCGACGGCCGCACGGTCGATCGCACCGGCATGCTGCTCCACGGCGCGTCCGATCGCGATCCCAACTTCCACGCCACGACCGACCAGGCCGATCCGGCCGGGGATATCCCTGCTGCCGGTCAGCGCTCCGATCTCGAACATCGAGGTGCTTCGCGGACGCGCTGTCGCGCTGTGGCCTCGCGCATTTGTCGACGATCGCGAGATTCCGGTGCTGTCGTGGGCCGTGATCGCCGGCGAAACGGGCGACGCCCTCGCCACCGCGGGCTCGGGCGGCGTTCCGTTTCGGACATCGTGGCCTCGCCTCGCGGCCCCCGGCGCGGTCTACCCGGTGGTGTTCAGGATCGAGGTCGACACGCCCGAAACCGGGCACCGCACGGTCGACGCCCCGATCGCCGTAATCGTCCGCTCGCCGGCGCTCCAGGATTGATCGGCCAGCGCACGCTGATCGCACTTGCCGTGGCCGCAGGGGCGCTCGCCGGGATCCTGTATTACGTCGGCGCGCAGCGAAGTCCGGTGGTCGTGGCCGCGCGCGATATCGATGCGACCCATCCGCTCACGAGCGAGGACCTGACGACGGTATCGATCCCCTCCGATTCGGTTCCGGCGGGCGCGCTCGCCGATGCGACCGGCGCGTTAGGAAAGCTGCTGCGAGCCCCGCTCTGGCGCGGCCAGATCGTCCTGGAGCCCGCCCTCTCCGACCAGGCCGCTTTGTTCCGCACCGGTCTCGCGCTGCCGTCGGGCATGCGCGCCGTCGCGCTACCCGTCTCGAGCGCGGCGCAGGCGGTGGGCGGTGCGATCGTCCCGGGGGCGCGGGTCGACGTGATCGCTGTGCCCGTCGCCGGACGCGCTCCCGCCGGCCGAACCGCCGAATTGCTTTTGCAGGCCGCGATGGTGCTCGACGTCCGATCGGAGACGGGTTCGCCATTCGGCGCGGTCATGGCGAAGGGCACGGTCTCGAGTCTTGGCGAGCGGATCGGCGGTGTCGTCGTCGCGATCGACCCGCTTGACGAAGTACGTTTCGCCGATCGTATCGCCACGAGCACGTTCGTCCTCGCACTCGCCGGATCGCGCTAGTGACGGTGCTGCGCTGCGAGCGCCTGGAGGGCGGGGATGTGGATATCGCCCTCGCGTCGCTCGGGATGGTCACCCTCGCGCGGACTCCAGTTGGAGCGTTCATCGACGTGGACGACCACCTCGTCGATCGCGCCCGCCGCATCCTCGCCTTTGCGGGCGTCCGAGCGGCAGTGTCCGTCGAGACGCTCGCGCCTCGCCCGGGCACGCGCGTCGCGATCGGCCGCGACCTCACGCCGCTGCCGCTTCCATCGCTCGCGCTCGATCTCGTCCACGTCCGATCGCTCCCGCTCGGCCCGGAGACGTCTCGTCTTTTGCGCGGTGTACTCCTGCGTCGGCCGAGCGGTGCACGGCGCGCCCTCGTACGCGATCTTCTGTGGGGCGTCGACGTGTCGCTCGGATGGCGCCGCCGTGCCTGGACCACACGCGACGTCCTGCGCAGCGCGGAGGTGCGCCGGGTCCTTCGTCCGGTCGTGTTCGATATATCCGCGATCGGGGCGCCGCCCGAGCGGCGCGCGCTCGCGCGCCAAGGAACCATCACGCGCTGGCTCTTTGCGTGAGCAGGCTGCGCGCATTCCTCGACGCATCGCCCTTATCGCAGATAGCGCTTGCCCTCATGCGCGAGGCGACCGGTAGGACCGAGCCGCTCGCGGCGATCGCACCGACCCGGCCCGCGGCACTCCGGCGAGGGAGACGCGTCGGATTCTGGTCGCTCTCGGCGGGCGCCGGTTCGAGCACGGTCGCCGCGTTACTCGCTCATCGTTCGGCCGCGGGCGGCGAGGCGCCGCTCCTTGTCGATCTCGACCGGTGGGTCCCTTCGCTCGCGCTACGCGCGGGTCTCAGCGCCGCGAACGTCGCGGACGCGCTCTTGCAGCCGGGACGCGAGGCGGAGCTCGTCTCGCGCTGGTCGGCGATCCCGTTCCTTCCCGGCGCGCCTTCGTTGCACGCGACATTCGACGGCGAACGGCTCGTCGGACTGATCAACTCCTGTGCGGCGGGCCGCGCCGCAGTGCTCGACCTCGGCTCCGGCGCCGATTCCCTCGATTCGGCGATCCTTTCGTCCCTCGATCGGCTTTGCCTCGTCGCGGGAACGCGGTCCGCACAGCTTCAAGCCGTCTTTTGCGCGGCGCCGCTTCTCGGGCGTGTGCCCTGCGCGGTCGGACTGGTCGTCGTCGGTGCTGGCGACGACGACGCCGCCCGCGTTGCTGAGCGCGCGGGCTTTCCGCTTCTCGCCGCCATCCCACGCGACGCCTACCTCGCCGACGACGCCTTCGCTGCGCGCGCTCCTACCTTGCGAGCGGTCGACGTGCTGCTCCGCGCGCTCGCATGATCGATCCAGCGCTCGTTGCGCGCGTGCGCGCCGAGGTCGCATCGGGAATCGATCCGGCCGGCCTGTTGGCCGTCTATGCCGAGCCCGGGCGACGGGCGCTTCTTCGGGAGCGGGTGCGGGCGGCGGCGCGCGTCCCGATCGCCGAGGCCGAGCTCGATGCGATGTGCGCCGAGCTGTTCGGCTTCGGGCCGCTCCAGCAGCTGCTCGACGATCCGCTGGTCACGGACGTCCTTGTGAACGGTCCTCGGGAGATTTTCTGCGAGCGGTCGGGCCAGCTGGAGCGCGCTGGTGTCGCATTTCGCGGCACCGAAGATGTCGCCGAGCTCGCGCACCGCATCGCCGCCAGTGTCGGGCGCGAGCTGACGCTCGAGCGGCCCTTCGTCGATGCTCGGATGCGTGACGGAAGCCGCGCGAATGCCGTCATCGCCCCGATCGGTGGTCCCAGCCTCTCGATCCGAAAGTTCAATCGGCTCTCGATCCCGCTCCGTGGTCGCGCGCCGTCGTGGGTCGCGAGCGGCATGCACGACGACGCGGCGTCTCTTTTAGAGGCATGCGTGCGCGAGCGGGCGAGCATTGTCGTGAGCGGGGCGACGGGCTCCGGTAAAAGCACGTTGCTCCGGTCCCTAGCCGCCGCGATACCCGACGACGAGCGTCTTGTCGTGATCGAAGATACGAACGAGCTGGTTCTCCCGCACTCGCTGCGCCCAGACCGGATCCTCGTCGGCGAGGTCAGGACCCCGCGCGAGGCCTCGGCACTCATCGAAGCGCTGAGCACTGGGCACGAAGGCTCGCTCACGACCATTCACGCCGGCTCGGCGGCCGGTGCGATCGATCGGCTGGCGTTGCTCCTCGCACGCTCCGGCGAGCTCGGAGAAGCGGCGATCGCGCGTCACGTGGCCCAGGGGATCGACATCCTGGTCCATGTGGCCCGCGATCGCGGGGGTAAACGAGGCGTGCGCGAGATCGCGGCGATCGAGGACGGTCGCGTGGTGAACCTCTGGCGGGCCGGCGAGGTCGCCGTACGGATGCCGGCTCGCCTGCGACAGGGACTCGCATGACTGTCGAGGCGGCCGGAGCGGTTGCCGCCGCTCTCTCGATCAGCTGCGCGTTCCTCGCTCCTTTCGGCCGTGGTCCATCGTCGCTCTCGCTGCGCGTCGCGCACCCTGAGCTACGCGATCTCGATGACGCCAATTGGCGTGGGCCGATCTGGCAGTGGGAGGCGCTGCGTGCGGGCTGCATCCTCGCGGGCGCGATGCTTTGCTTCGCAGCACCGATACCGCCGATCGGGATTCTCTTGGCGTGCGCGCTCGGTCCTTCGGTCCTCGTTCGCTCGCGAGCCGGAGCCGCTCGCGGGCGAGCGCGACTTGCGTTGACCCGCCTTCTCCGCTCGACGGAAGCGGCGCTCCGATCCGGTGCATCGCTTCCCGAAGCGCTCCGCCGAGCGACCGACGGGACCGAAGATCGCCTCGCACGACGTCCGTTCGTAGAGGCGCTTCGGGCATTCGACCTCGGCGCTCCGCTCGATCAGGCCCTGCGGTCGTCGGCGCAGGGTGCTGCTGTCGACGCACGGTCTCGGCCGGCGTTCGAGACCCTCGCTCTCGGGATCGCATCGCGGCTCCCACACGATCGAGCCGGGATCCTGGTCGCCGCGGTGGCCGACCGTATGGCGTTCGAGGAGCGCCTCGAGGAGGAAGTCCGCGCGCGTACCGGCGGCCTCCGCGCGCAGGTCATCCTGCTGGCGCTCGTCGTTCCCGCCATCGCGACGTACCTTGCGCTCACCGTTCCGTCGCTCGCTGCCGTACTCGGACAACCCATCGGACGGTTCGTCCTCATTCCCGCGGCGGCGCTGCTCGAGGTCGCTGGTCTGATCGCGAGCCGCCGCGCGACGAAGGGAGCACTGCGTTGATCATCGTGGGAACCCTGCTTGTCGCGACCTCGTTCGCGGCGGCCGTCCTTGCGAGCCGCCCGCGATCCGCGGTCGGAAAGCGTCTGGCGCAGCTCGCGCCGCGCGCGCAGCTGCCGCAGCGTCTTGGCTCGGTCCTCATCAACCGGGAGCTCGCGGAGAGCGGACTCGGTTGGACGGCGGTGGAGCTCGTGCGCGCGAAGATCGTCCTCGGGCTTGTCGCCGCCGCGGCCGCCGCGGCCATCGCTCTCATCGTGCCGGTCGGTTTCTTCGTCGTCGCGGCGGCCGGCTATGCGGGGTTTATCGCCCCGACGCTGCGGGTAGAGCGCGTTGCCGCATTTCGGCGAGCAGAAGCCGACGATGCCGTCGTCGCCCTCGTCGAGTGGGCCGAGGCGCTCGTCGCGAGCGGCCGTCCGATCGAGTCGGCGTTCGTCGCGATCGCGGAGCGAGGCGTAGGCGGCCTGCTGATCGATCGGGCGATCGCCGCCGCCGCGCGCTCGTACACGCTTGGCGCCCCGCTCTTTGGGGCGCTCGCGCGCGAGGCGGCCGCCGCTCGGTTGTCGACCCTCGCTTTGCTCGCCAATGATCTCGAACGGGCCCGCGATCTCGGGCGGGGGGCGCTCGTCGTCCTCCGCGATCACCGAGATCGGCTCCGCGCCTCAGAGCGCGCCAGGAGCCTGGACGCCGCCGGTCGGGTCGAGGGCCGGCTCATGCTCGTCCTGGTGCTGTGCTATCTCCCCGCTCTCATGCTGCTCGTCGTGATCCCGCTCTTCCTCGGTCTGCTCGATGGCCTGTTCGCCTGAAAAACATGTCTACACTGACAACATCGAGGCGGATCGAGCGCGCCTCCCGAGGGAGTGAACGATGCCGAGTATTGGTGGCCCAGAGCTTCTCCTCATTCTCGCCGTCGTGCTGATCGTCTTCGGGGCGGGGAAGCTCCCCGACGTGCTCGGCCAGCTGGGCAAGGGCGTGCGAACCTTCCGCGACGAATCCCAGAACGACAAGCCCGCCTCGGTCGCCGCGGGCAGCACGACGTCCGCCGCGACGGCCGCACCCGGCACGACGGTCTACTGCCGAAACTGCGGGCGGCCCAACGCAAGCGACTCGAAGTTCTGCACCAACTGCGGGCAAGCGCTCTAGCTCACGGGCTTCGGCCAGGACGCCTACGACTTTGTCCATGGGCGCTACGCGCTCGATCCGGTCGCGGCATCGATTGCCGGGATACACGCTCACGACGACCGGCTGGGTGATTTCAGCGCCGACGGCTTCGCAGCACGCGACCATTTCAACGACGAGTGGCTCGCGCGCTTCGAGGCTTTCACCGAGGACGAGCTCTTTCCGGCGGAGCGTGTCGACCGCGCCCTGATCCTCGCGGACCTGCGCGGAGAGCGCGCCGTTCGGGCGTTCGCGCGTTGGCGGAGGCAGCCGACGGTCTACTCCGACCCGATCACCCGTGGCGCGTACTACGCGTTCCTCCGCGAGCATGCGCCCCTCGCCGAGCGCGTCGCCACTCTCGCCGAGCGGCTCGCACACGCACCGGCGGCGCTTGAAGCCGCGAAGGCCAATCTCGATCCGGCCGTCGTGCCACGCGAGTTTGTCGAGATCGCCCTTCGCTCGGTTCCTGCCGGCGCGACTTTTCTCCGGGTCGGTGCGCCTCGCAGCGAAGGCAGCCGCGAAGGCGCTCGGGGACTACGCGCTCTGGCTCGAGAAGGAGCTGCTACCGAAGGCGCGCGGGAACTTCGCGATCGGACGCGACGCGGTCGACGCGTGGCTCAAAGATAAGGAGCTCCTCGATCACGACGCGGCGTCGCTGCGTGCGTGGGGCGATGAGTTCTACGGCGAGACCGAGGCCGCGCTGAACGGCGCCGCGATGGAGCTGGGCCATCAGGACTGGCGCGGGGCGATCGAGGCGCTGCGCGAAGACCACCCCTCAGAGGAGACCCTGGTCGAGACGTACCGCGCCGAAATGGAGCGATCTCGTCTCGCGGTCGGGAGGGCGGGCCTGGCAACGGTCCCGTACGGCGAGGATCTCGTTGTCGAGGCGATGCCCGAGTTCCAGCGCCCCACGTATCCCTATGCCGCGTATGTCGGCGCCGGGCCGTTCGAGTCGTCGCGCCGCGGACGCTTCTGGGTGACGCTCCCCGATGCGCGCGACGATGAGAAGACGCGGCGCGAGCGGCTTGAAGGTCATCCGCGCGCGGGCATCGCGCGCGCAAGGCGATCCGTTCGAACCTGATGGTCGAGGGCTGGGGTCTCTACGTGGAGGAGCTCATGACCGAGCTCGGCTATCTTGACTCTCCCGAGACGCGGCTCCTGCGCCTCAAAGATCTGCTCTGGCGAGCCGCGCGCGTCACCGTGGACGTCGGCCTCGCGACGGGCGAGATGAGCTTCGACGAGGCGGTGCACTTCATGGTCGAGCGCGCGCGCCTGGAACAGCCGAACGCGGTGGCCGAGGTGCGACGCTACACGCTCAACCCGATGCAGCCCTCGAGCTACGCGCTGGGCCGCGAGGCGATCCTCAAGCTACGCGACAAGGCGCGCGGCGCGGGCTGGGGGATGAGGCTCTTCCACGATCGTCTGCTCGGCGCGGGATCGCTTCCACCGAAGCTGTTGGCGACGGAGCTCGGCCTCTAGGGAGGCCGTGCCGATGTAGCGGCTAGCCGCCGGCGGAGTCGCCGGGCTGCTGCTCCCACACGCCGCCGTCATGCATGTCGACCTCGAACGTGTCCACCTGCTCCTGGTGCTGAGCGCCCAGCACCTCGGTCGTCACGACCGTGCTCGGCTGCGGTTGGCCCTTCGCGTCGCGATGGGTCGCGCTCATGGCGTTCGCGGCGCCCACCCAGAAGATGGCGACGAGTGCGAGCGACGCGAGGACGACAAGAGCTTTTTTCACGAGGTCGAAGCTAGCTCCCGCCGGCCGATCGCGAATCACCTGGAGGGGCGATCGCAGACCACCCGTCAGGGGGAAAAGCAGAAGGCCCGCCTTTCGGCGGGCCTTCCTGCAAGACGAATTCGGGTCTATTCGGCGAGACGCGGGAGGATCGGCTGCGCGGTGGTCACCGGGTTGTAGTTGATCGAGATGTTCCCGTTCTGGATGTTGACCGTCCGCGCGATGAGCTGGCTACCGGTGAGCGACGAGGGGTTGCCATCGAAGACGAACTGCGCGCTTGGGATGTAGATCGAGCCAGTCCCGATGAATGTTCCGTTTCCGCCGATCTCCATCGCGACGCTGCACGCCGGGTCCTGGTAGACGAGCAGGTTCGCCCATGTGCCGGTGGTCTGCGCGCTCAGCGTGCTTGTGGCGTTGCCCTGCAGGTTGATCTGGTGGCAGTTGGGCGAGACGCCCGGCGCTGCCGGATAGGTCGAGTAGGTGTTGAAGATGAAGACGTTGTTGCCCGTGACGTCGTGGTTACCGGCGGTGTCCATGCCGTTCTTCAGGATGTAGATACCCGGGTTGAGCACCATATCCGTATTGCCAGCGCCCCCGAGGTTCACGCTGTAGACGCCCGGGATCTGGTTTCCGGAGCCGTCCTGGCAGGCCGCGAGCGAGTTGCACGTCGGCAGACCGCTCACGGTCGGTTTGGGGAAGCCCGCGAACGGGTCCGAGACCTGGGGGTGGTTCGAGTTGACCGTGATGCCGAGGTCGCTCCAGTGACCCGTCGCGTAGCCATTCACGTCGAGCGGGTACGGCGACTCGATGTAGAAGCAGTTACTGGCGCATGGGCCACCGGTGCCCTGATCGTTCTGCGCCGCGAACGAGGTGCATGTCGAGTTGACCAGGATCCCGCCGCCGTACAGCTGAACGCTGCCGTTCGACTGGGTGTTGAAGGCGCCACAGGTGTTACCGCGGTCGAGCGCCATGATCGCGTAGCCGTTGTTCAGCGGTTCCGACCCGGCCACACCGCGTGCGCGCACCGGGTTGAACGCTGCCTCGGCCGGAACGAGCGAGGTCTTCACCTGGCGCGTGATCTCGACCTCGACGTGCTTGATGTTTCCGATGTACGAGCCCGAGATCGGCGGCCAGTAGACCGTCCGGGCCGCCGCGATGGCATCGGCACCGGTTCCCTGCTGGTAGAGCACGACGGCTGCGGCGAAGGCCGCGGCGTCGGCGGCTTCCTGCTGGGCGCGCTTGGCCGAGTAGAGCTGGCCGGCGTCGATCGCGAGGCCGACGGCGAAGAGCAGAGCCAGCATCATGATCGCGAAGAGCACGACGGCCTGGCCGCTCTCACCGTCATCGCGTCCGAAGAATCGACGGAATGCGTTCATCTCTGGATCACCAACTGCGAGCCCCCTCTCAGGGTTATCTGGAATGCGTTGTTGAGCAGGTAGTGCGAAGGAAGCGGAACGAATGGCGCGGAAGCTTCGACGGCCACGCGGCAGTTACGGTCGGCGCAGGGGATCGCCGAGCCGGCGTAGTTGTCGGGATACGTGAGGACGACGGTGATGTTGGGCACCCCAAGGGCCGCCTGCCGGACGACGTTCGGGATCGTTGTGCAAAATGTCGGGTCCGCCTGCGGCGTTCCGCATTGCGGGGTCGCGGCGTCGACCCGCGGGTTTCCTTCCGATCCGTGGACGATCGCGTAGCGCGTGCCTTCGCGCGCGGCGTACGCGAGCGTGTTCTCCTGCCACACCGCGCGGGCGACGTCGAAGAGCCCGGTGATGATGAGGAGCATCAACGGCAGGAGGAGCGCGAACTCGACGAGGGACTGCCCCCGGTCGCCGTCGCGGTCAGAGAAGAAGCGCGAGAGGAGGCTCAATAGAAGGTCCTTATCGTCGTGCTGCGATTGAAGTTCGCGGTGTTCGGGATGAATGGCCACGGCACGAGCGTGTGGAACTCGTAGGTGACCGTGACGGTGTACCAACACGGATCGAGGACGGTCGGCGTGGTAGTGCACAGCGACCCGTCGGTATGCACCGCCTTGAGCGGGGTGTCCACGACGAGGAGCGGGTTGTTGATGTCGATGCCGGGCGTGCGGCTTATCTCGTCGTAGGCCCGGGCGCTCGCGAGCGCCGGTGTCGGGGCAAAGTTGATCGCGTAGGCCTCCGCGCCGGCTCGCGCCCCGTTCTCGATGGCGAGCTGGATGGCGAAGGCCCGGGCGAGGTCGGCGGCGCCGATCAGGCCGAAAACGAGGATCGGCAAGAGCAGCGCGAGCTCGACCATCGACTGGCCAAACTCGTCGCGCAGGGCGCGCTGAAAGCGTCCAAATATCCTGCCCACTGGTCGTCAGTCTAGGTAACGAGCAGGCGGTGCCAACCCTTATGCGGTCCCCCGTTAGTACCAGTTCGGGGGCAGCACGCGTACTCGGCCGTATTGATTAGCTAGTCGGCTGCAGCGACGGGTGCACGCGCTTGTGACAGGACGGAGGCGACGATCGCAAGCGCATCGTCAATATCTTTTGCCTCGACGCCGTAGTGCGTGACGGCGCGAAGTCGGGGCGAATTACCCAGGTAGCGGGAGATCCGAAGACCCTGCTCGGCGCAGGCCTTCACAAACGCACCGGCATCCATCCACGCGGGATCGACCTCGAACGAAACGATGTTCGTGACGACCCGGTCGGCGTCGATCCGGACCCCGCGGATCTCGGCGAGCCCCTTCGCGAGCGCTTTCGCGTTCCGATGATCCTCTCCGAGACGGTCGCGCATCTCCTCGAGCGCGACGAGCGCCGCGGCCGCGATCACGCCGGCCTGTCGCATCGCGCCGCCGAGGAGCTTTCGCACGCGGCGCGCCTTCGCGACCGTCTCCACGCTGCCGCAGAGGATCGAGCCGACGGGCGCGGCGAGCCCCTTCGAGAAGCAGAACTGCACGGTGTCCACCGAAGCGCAGAGCTCGCGCGCGTCGACGCCGAGTGCCACCGCGGCGTTGAAGATCCGTGCGCCGTCAAGGTGCACCCGCAGCCCTCGGCGATGCGCGAGATCGGCCGCGGCCGTGGTCTCGTCTACGGTGATCACTGACCCGCCGCAGTTGTTGTGCGTGTTCTCGAGGCAGAGCAGCGACGTGCGCGGATACATCCCCGCCGGACGGATGGCGGCTTCGATGTCCGCGAGAGAAGGCATCCCCGCGCGATTGGGGATGATGCGAGGCTGGATCGAGCCGAGGACGAAGGACGCACCCATCTCGTTCTGGTAGATGTGCGCGAGGTCGCCGAGGATCACCTCGTCACCGCGCTCCGTCTGCGAGAGGACGCCGCAGAGATTTCCCAGCATCCCGCTCGCGACGTACACGGCGGCTTCCTTGCCCACGATCTCGGCGGAGCGCCGCTCGAGCCGGTTCACGGTGGGGTCCTCGCCGTACTGATCGTCGCCGACTTCCGCCTCGGCCATCGCACGACGCATGGCCGGCGTCGGCAGCGTGAACGTGTCGCTGCGAAGCTCGATCGTCTTCAAGCGCCGAACGCCTCCTTCATCTTCGCGACCGCG
>VBEU01000077.1 GCA_005883775.1 Chloroflexota bacterium
TCAGAGAAGGGGGCACCGCCCGAGTCTTGCACGCCGTCGTGGACAATGGGCCGCGGTGGGTGGTCGCGGGCTCGCGGCAGGAGTGGTCTTCGCGTTCCTGGCGAACGCGTGCGCAAGCGGCGGCGGTATCGCTGTCCGGTCGACCCCGACACCGGCCGGTCCCGCGTTTACAGACACCGTCATCCAGTCGGGGCTCATCGTTCCCTGGGAGGTCGCCGTCGCGCCGGACGGGCGCATGTTCGTCACCGAGCGACCCGGGACGATCAGCGTCTTCGAGAGCACCGCGCCAATGGCCAAACGCATCGCATCCGTCGAGGTCTCGGGTGTGCGAGCGATGGGCGAGGCTGGGCTCCTGGGCCTGGCCCTCGATCCGGACTTCGCGCGCAATCGGTTCTTCTACGTCTGCGCATCGCGCCTCGACCAGGGCGAATGGCGGAATCAGGTGCTGCGCTACACCGTCTCGGCGAACGCGCTTGCTGTCGACACGACGATCCTTCGCACCGGGATCGCGGCAGGCGGGCTTCACGACGCCTGCCGGTTGCGCTTCGGGCCGGACGGCAAGCTATGGATCGTCACCGGCGACGGCGGTCAGCCCGCTCGCGCTCAGGACGCCACCTCGCTCAATGGGAAAGTGCTCCGCATCAACGCGGACGGATCGGTCCCGAGCGACAACCCCATGTTGAAGGGACAGTCGGCGCCTTCGGCCGTCTACGCGCTTGGCCTCCGCAATCCGGGCGGCCTGGCCTTTCATCCGACGACCGGAACCTGCTTCGTGGTGGACGCCGGCGACCAAACACAGGACGAGATCGATGAGGTCTCGGCCGGCGCGAACTTCGGCTGGCCCACGGCCCTCGGTCCGGTCGGATCGAGCCGCGGTTTCGCGGACCCGGCCTGGAGCTCAGGCGCGCCGGCGCTCGCCGTCGCGGGGGCGGATTTCCTTTCCGGTCCGGGGTGGGGCGCCTGGGCCGACACGCTTGTCGTGGCGACGCTCAAGGAGCAGGACCTCCGGCGGTTCAGCCTGGAGGACACACATGCGACGCAACGCGAGATCCTCCTCGATCAGAAATACGGACGCCTCCGCGCCGTCACCGCGGTGCCTGACGGTTCGTTGCTCGTGACGACGAGCAACGGTAGCGGCGACCGGATCATCCGCATCGCTCCCACGCGCTAAAACGGCGTCAGCCAGCGGAAGGATTTTCGACACGAGCGTGTGAGCGAGACTTGCATCGTGAACGAAAAGATCCGAATCGAATCAGCTGAGACGTTCGACCAGCTCGCCGAGCGCTACCGGGGAGAGATCCTGCTCCACTGCTATCGGATGCTTGGCTCTCTGCACGACGCGGAGGACGCCACTCAGGAGACGCTTCTGCGCGCGTGGCGCGGGCTTGAGCGATTCGAGGGGCGCGCGTCGCCTCGCGCCTGGCTTTATCGCATCGCGACCAACGCGTGCCTCACCGCCCTCGCCCGCGCGAAGACCCGGCGCGTGCTGCCGGAGACGCAGGGTCCGCCCGTGGCGTTCGCGCCACTCGGCGAAAGGGACGAGGAGATCGCCTGGCTCGAGCCGTATCCCGACGCCGCGCTCGACAACATCCGCGATCTCGCGCCAGGCCCGGAGGCGCGCTACGAGACCCGTGAGGCGATCCAGCTCGCCTTCATCGCGGCGATCCAGGAGCTGCCTTCTCGCCAGCGCGCGACCCTGTTGTTTCGCGACGTCCTTGGCTGGTCCGCTCGGGAGACGGCCGACGTTCTCGAGTCGTCGGTCGCGTCGGTCAACAGCGCGTTGCAGCGCGCGCGGACAACTCTGAGGCGGCTTTCCCCCGACGGCGAGATCGAGGCGCCACCCGTGCCCGACGACCGACAACGTGCCCTGCTCGGGCGCTACGTGCGCGCTTGGGAATCCTCCGATATCGATGCGTTCGTCGCCCTTCTGAAAGAGGACGCGGTCTGGACCATGCCCCCGTGGCGACAGTGGTTTGTCGGACGTCCGACGATCAGGGCGTTCCTCGGTTGGGCGTGGCGACCGGAACGTGGCCGCCGTCAGCGTCTCGTGGCGACGGCTGCGAACGGCCTGCCGGCCTTCGGCTACTACCGATCGGAGCGTGGAGGATCGGAGTGGCACGCCTTCGCGATCCAGGTGCTTGCGCTCCATGACGACACCGTCGCGGCCGTGACCAACTTTGTGGACTCGAGGCTGTTCGCCGCGTTCGGCCTACCGGTCCTCCTGCCGCGGACCGAGGACCGATGAGTTCGGACGATCTCGCGAGTCTTGAGGGTAGGAGGTGCGCAAATGGAAAAGACCGCCGTGACAGGGAGTCCCGGTTTCATCTCGATCGCTGTCACCGACGCGAACAGGTCCGCCTCGTTCTACGAACAGCACCTCGGCGCCGTTCGCGACACGTTCGACTTCGGCCCCGACGCCGTCGCATTCGTGGGCTGGCCGACGTTCGCGCTCTCGTCGGCCCGTCGACCAGGGCAGCCCGGTCCATCTCCCGAAACCACGAGCATCCAGCTCTGGTGGAGGGCAAGCGACGCGCAGGCGCTGTATGAGCGAGTGGTCACAGCCGGCGTTCGCATCATTGCCGAGCCGTTCGACGGCCCGTTCGGACGAACCTTCGCCATGTCCGATCCGGATGGCTACCGCATCACCATCTACGAGAAGGACCAGCCACTCTTCTGGCCGCCGAAGCGGAGCCGATAAAAGATGGCGCTCAAGACTATGGCCGCGAGCGCCGTGGTGCCGAGACCGAGCCGCCGCGCGAGCGCATCGGGGTCGAGCGGCGACGACGCGAGCAGGTCGAGCACTCGCGCGTCCTCGACGGGATCGTCTTCCGTCCGGTGCGCCGCACGGAGTTGGAGCGTCCCGAGGAGCATCTCGACTCCCGTCAGCGCCTTCGCTTCCCCGCTCGCGATGAGCGCGTTCGCGCCCGCCGACGCCGCGACGCCGATGGGTCCCGGCACGGCATAGAGCGGACGGCCGAGGCGGCGCGCCTCTCCGGCGGTGATGAGCGCTCCCGATCCAATGGGAGCCTCCACCACAACGGTGAGTTCGCCGAGCGCCGCGATCGTCGTGTCGCGCTGCGCAAAAGTCCATTTCCGAGGAGGCGCTTCCGGAGGAAACTCGGAGACGAGCGCTCCCGAGGTGCGGATCGCGTGGGCAAGCCTTCGTCGCCGGCCGCGCGCGTCCTCGAGGTACGAGGCGATCCCGGCGCCGAGCACGGCCACCGTAATCCCGCGCGCGTCGAGAGCGCCTTGATGCGCCGCGCTGTCGACACCCTGCGCGAGGCCCGACACGACGACGATGCCTGCCTCGGCGCAGGTCGCGGCGAGCTCGCGAGCCACACGCGCCCCGTATGGGGTCATGCGACGCGTGCCCACGATGCTGACCGCGCGCGCCGCGAGGACGGCGGGATCGCCGTCGAGCCAGAGTGGATCCGGCGGGCCGCGAAGATCGAGGAGCCGCCGCGGATACCGCGTATCCGCCGGTCCGATTCCGATCACGGATCCGAACGCAGAAGCAGCGCGAGCGCCACGTCCTCGCCCCGTACTCCGTCGCTTCCGGCGAGGTCCGCGGCCGTGCGAGCGACGCGCAGGACGCGGTGGTAGCCGCGCGCCGAGAGCCGCCTGGCTCCGACCGCTTCCGCCAGAAGGCGTTCGGTCGCCGCGTCAACGGAGCAGAAACGCTTCACCTCGATGACGGTGAGCTCGGCATTCACGCGCCGGCCGGTCGTGGCGAGGCGTACGCGCATCCGCTCGCGCGCCGCGAGCACCCGTTCGCGCACATCCGCGGAACGCTCGCGCCCGTCGTCCCGCAGTCGCTCGAAGGGCACACGCGGAACGTGCACGCGCAGGTCGATGCGGTCGAGCAACGGCCCCGAGAGCTTGCCGCGATACCGCTCGATCTGCTCCGGAAGACACGTGCATTCGCGCTCGGCGTCGCCCCAAAATCCGCACGGGCACGGATTCATCGCCGCGACGAGAACGAACCGCGCCGGGTACGTCGCTGCGCCTCCGGCGCGCGAGATCGTGACGGCGTGCTGCTCCAGCGGCTCGCGGAGCGTGTCGAGCACGCTGCGTGAGAACTCCGCTACTTCGTCCAAAAACAACGCGCCGCAGTGGGCCAAACTGACCTCGCCCGGGCGGGGCGGAGACCCGCCGCCGACGAGCGACAGGTGCGACGCCGTGTGATGGGGCGCGCGGAAGGGACGGGCGGTGAGGACCGGATGGCGCGGATCGATGAGACCGGCGACGCTGTGGACAGCGCTCGCTGCGAGTGCTTCCGCGTCGTCGAGCGGCGGAAGGATCGACTCGAGAGCTCGCGCCAGCATCGTCTTGCCGGTTCCGGGCGGGCCGACGAAAAGCAGGTTGTGGCCGCCGGCCGCGGCGATCTCAAGCGCGCGCTTCGGCGTTTCCTGCCCGGCGATGTGCGCGAGGTCGACCGAATGATGCGGTGCGGCGGCGCGCGGCGGCACCGACGTGGGAGCCACGCGCGCGCGGCCCTCGAGGTGATCGACGACCTCGCGAAGCGACGCGAACCCGAACGATTCCACCCCGCACGCAGCTGCCTCGCCCGCGTTCGCATTCGCGACCAGGACCTGACCGAGGCCGCGTGCCGCGGCGAAGCGAACGCGGGGCATCGTGCCACGCACCGGGCGCAACGCCCCGTCCAGCGCGAGCTCGCCAAGACAGAGACCCGTGACGTCTACGCGCAGCTGCCCGCTCGCGCGGAGGATCCCGAGAGCGATCGCGAGCTCGAACCCGGTGCCTTCCTTCCGACGTTCGGCCGGTGCGAGATTCACGGTGACCCGCCGGAGCGGGAACTCGAAGCCGGAGTTGCGGACCGCCGCGCGCACGCGTTCGCGCGCTTCCTGCACCGCCGCGTCGGGAAGGCCAACCACGACGAGGGCCGGCAGTCCGTTCGCCACGTCGACCTCGACGGTCACGAGCGCCGTCTCGAGACCCCAGAGCGCGCACGCGGTCACGCGCGCGACGGAGCGCGCGGTCGCTGGCCGGTCCGGCGCCGTGATCGCGATGACGGCAGAGGCTGGGCACGCATCGGCCGTGAGGGAATGGGACGACGGGCCGGTACCGGAGTCCCATCCGGTCCGGCAGACTAGGCCGCGTTGAGCTGGCGGGTGGCGCTCGCGCTGTTCGGGCTCGCGCTTCTCACGCGTCTTCCCTTCGCCACGACAAACCTGTACGCACCCGATTCCGTTCTGTACGCGCGGGGGATGGAGCTCTTCGACCCGTTCGATCAGCGGCCGCAGCCGCCCGGCTATCTCTGGTACGTCCTCGTGCTGCGCGGGATCGATCTTCTGACGCACGACCCGAACCGCGCGATGACCATCGTGAGCGCGCTCGCGGGCGCGGCGACGGTCGCTCTGGTGTATCTGCTGGCAGCGCGCCTCTACGACGAGCGCACGGCGCGCGTCTCGGCACTCTTCGTCTTCACGGCGGTGACCTTCTGGGCGTACGGCGGCGTCGCGTACCCGTACACGCTCCTCGCCGCGCTCACGACGGTGTGCGCGCTGCTCCTCTGGCGCGCCCTCGACCCGGACCAGACCGGCTCCGGTCGAGGGCTGCGGCTCCTCGTCGCTTCGGCCGCGTGGGGCGTCGCGATCGGCTTCCGATCGGATCTCGCGATCTTCCTTGCGCCGCTCTGGCTCTTCGCCGCGACGCGCGCGACGATCACGACCGCGGCGCTCTCAGCGGGGATCGTCGCGGCGCTGGTCGGCCTCTGGATCTTCGCGAGCGCTCTCGCGGACGGAGGCGTCGCGCGTTTCCTCGAAGCCGTCCAGATCCAGAGCAAATTCGTGGACGATCGCTACAGCATCCTCGGCAACGGGCCGATCGCGATCTACCGCAATCTGTACGAGCTCGGACGCTTCCTCGGGCGCGGGCTCTACTTCCTGATCCCGCTCATCGTACTGACGCTCATCTCGGCCGAGGCCCGTCGCATCGAGCTTCGCGACCGCGCGCGGACCGCGTTCATGGCGGTCTGGCTGCTCACGCCGCTCGCGTTCTACGTCTTCATCCACGTCGGAGAGTACGGCTACATCTTCAGCCTGCTGCCGGGACTCACGATCCTCGCGGCTCGCGGCGCGATCGCCTTCGCCAAGGGCATCCGCATGCCTCGCACGTTCAAATGGATCGTCGCGGCAGTCGTCCTGGGCAACGCCTCCATCTATCTCTTGAGCGACACGCCGATCTCGGCACGCGACATCGCGCGGCACGACCGCGGGATCGACGAGAAGCTCGCGTACCTCGCGACGTTCAAACCGCAGACGACGGAGATCGTCAGCGGGTACGACGCCGTTCTAGCGGGGTATTACCTGGAGCAGCTCCCCCACGGTCTCCCTCCGCTTCTGTCGTATGACCCGGTGGGGAATCCAGGATTCACGCTGCCCCTCTCGTGCGCCCAGGCCGGGCCGCACATGCCATGCGCGGAGAGCGATGTGGACGTCGTCCTGTGGGACGATCTCCTTCGAGCGGAAGGGTCCGGGTGGCAGGAGGTGCGGATGCCGCACGGGTCGCGCCTCCGGATCGCGCACGTCCCGCGGTCGGGGTCGCTACGGGTGAGCGAGGGCCTCGGTGTCGAGATCGTCCCCTAACGCCGCCGCGACCCGCTTGCCACTGAGCCAGCTCGCGGCCGCGAGCGGCGCACCAAGGATCGCCGCGGCGACCGGCCACAGCGAAAGCCACGGCCGCGCCACCGTCTGTTCGTAGTACTGGAAGTACAGGGCCGTGACCCGCGGCTCGACGCCGCCGAGGGCGCTGGTCGGGACCGGAGGCGCGAAAAAGAGCATTCGCGCGAATTCGGCCACAACGAATACGACGGCGAATCCGAGGCCGAGCGCGAGCGGATGCGCAAACCGTCCGCCGCGCCCCCGCAGCAGGTCGACGGCGATCGCGCCCGCGATGACGAGCGGGGGGAACGCCGGCGGACGCCAGCCGCTCGCGGCGAGCACCTCGTATCCGAGGAGGGCGATCGCCGTGTACGCGACGGCGGCCCACGTTGCCGCCCACCGGCCGGGAAGTGCGACGGTCGCGATGGCGAGCGTCGCCGGCACGAGCGCCGAGATGAGCAGGGGATAGAAGAAGGCTTCCCGCGTCACCGATGTGATGTAGTAGAAGTTGAGCGCGAAGACGCTTACCGCACAGAGATTGCCGAGCGTGAAGAGGCGCAAAAGACGTCGCAGCCGGTCATCGATCGGGAACACGCCAGGGGCGGTCGCGGCAAGCCAACCAAGTAGGCCGATCCCGCCGCCGGCGATACCGGCGAGGTGCGGCGGACTCCAGATGTCGACGTCGCGGCCGAATAGCGCATGCCACAGGTTGTCGAACGGCCCGGCCAGGATCGTGACGAGCGCGCCGATGCCGATGAGCGCCAGCCCGAGCTCGGCGCGAAGCGGACCGAGCACGAGGGCACGGCCGCGGATGGGCCGACCGGCCATCGCGGTGACGGTCGCGATGAGAGCCGCGAAGCCCCAGAGCGCCACGCCGGTATAGATAAAAAGGTGCGGCGTACTCCAGAAGGTGTCGCGTCCGAAGATCCGGTGCCAGGACACGTCCCATCCCGAGCCGAACCAGCTGAGGAGCGTCCCCACCAACCCGACGATGAGCGGCACGACCGTCCCGGTGCGCGCGATATCGACGCGGCGGAGCGGCATCGCGATCGTGGCCATGCGCTGATTCTAGGAAGCCTCGATGAGCTCCACGCGCGTGCCGTCGACGCCGACCGTCAGCGCCGCGATCACCACCCGCCACCGTGCGTCGCGCTCGCCCCGCATGGCGAGCCACCCCGCGGCGAGTCGCGCCAGCCGACCGAGCTTGCGGCGATCGACGGCCTCCGCCGCCGCGACGAACGATCCGGCGCTCCTGGTCTTCACCTCGACGAACACGTAGCCGTCCCCTTCGCGACAGACGAGGTCGATCTCGCCAAATCGAGTGCGCTGGTTGCGGGCGACGACGCGCATGCCCGACCGGGCGAGCTCGGTCTCAGCCGCGCGCTCGCCCGCGAGCCCGAGGGCACGCCGATCCACGCATAGAACATCGGCAGGTCATTGCGTCGGCGTGATACGGATGACCTGATCACCAGCGCCGTTGCTCGTCGTGAGGTAGAGCGATCCGTCGGGCCCCTGCCGCGCGGTGCGGAGTCGCCCGTAGATCCCGTTGAAGAAGACGTCCCGCTGGGTCGCGACCGCGCCGGCGATCGTGAAGCGGCGGAGGTCGGTCTCTTTGAGCGTCGCGACGAAGAGCGACCCGTCGTATGCGCCCCACTGCACGCCGCGCGCGAAGTCGGCGCCGCTCGTCGCGAGCGTGACGTTGCCCGATGACCACGCCGGATCGACGAAGCGCGGGTCGCCGCACGGTCCGCGGCAGATCGCGTACCCGTAGTTCGCGCCGGCGCGGAGGATGTTGATCTCGTCGTGCGTGTCGTCGCCGTGCTCGACCTCAATGACGCGGCCCGTTCCCGGTTCAAAGGTGAGGCCCTGCGGGTTCCGATTTCCCATCGTGTACACGGCCGTCCGTGCGGCAGCGCCCGGCATGATCGGGTTGTCCGCGGGGATGCTGCCATCGCTATTCACGCGAAGGACTTTCCCGTTCAGCACGTTCGGGTTCTGCCCGTTCGCCGTGTCTCCCGCGTCGCCCATCGTGACCCAGAGCTTGCCGTCGGGGCCGAAGCGGATCCGGCAACCGTCGTGGTTGCTGTTCGCGCGCATGCCCGAGCGGATCACGTAGCGATCGAAGACCGGTGTATTGCCGTTCACCTGGTAGCGCAGCACTTGATTGAGCCACTGGCCACCGTCATTCACGGAAACGCAGACGTAGAGCAGGTTGTTGGTTGCGAACGCCGGGTCGAGCTCGATGCTCATGAGCCCGGACTCGCCCGACGCGTTGATGTTTGGGGCCGGGAAGACATTGGCCAGCTGCGGGGCGTTCGGCGCGGAACTCGCGTAGATGAGGATGTTCCCGACGCGCTCGGTCACGAACATCCGTCCATCGGGCGCGAAGGCCAGGTCCCAGGGGATCGCGAGCCCGGATCGAATGATCGTCGCGGCCAGTCGGGGCACGGTGCCCGCCGGCAGCGGCACAGTGATGGTGAGGAAGACGCCTTGATCCTCCATCCACGCGGTGCCGTCGATCACCGGTCGGAGGTGCAATGAATAGGTACCTGCGATCTGCGGCGCGCGGACCTGGAACGTGAACGTGGCGTTCGCGCCCGGCGGCACGCTCGGCTCGGTCTGCGCGGCGACGCGGTTCGCCGACATCCAGTTGATCGCCAGCGGCGCCCATTGCGCGTCGTCCTGATTGATGCCGAGACGCGCCTCCTGTCCGACTACCCCCTTGGTCCACGCCTGCGTACCGGTGTTGCGAAAGACGATCGTGAGCGGGCTGCTCACCTGGCCGGGCTGGAGCGTCGGGTACGGGGACTGGCTCACCCACGCGCTGTGAAATCCGGGGTCGCTCACGACGACAACGAAAACGCCCTCATCCTCCAGGTGCTGAACACCCTCCAGCACAGGGTGAAGCGGGAGCCGGTAGGTCCCCGGTGTCGATGGCGCGCGCAACGTGAATGTGAACGTCGCGATCGCGTTCGGCGCGACGCTGATCTCGCTGGTCGTGCTGACGCGATTCGCGGTCAACCAGCCGATGGCCAGACCCGCGTCGGCTTGGGCCGTCGAGTCACCGCTCACGCCGAGATTCACCTGGCGGCCGGCGACGCCTCTCTGCCAGGTCTCGGTCCCGGTGTTTCGAAAGTGGATCGTGTACGAGACGGTGCCGCCGGGGCGAAGTGTGGGCCACGGCGACTGATCGACCCACGCGGCGTGGAAGCCTGGCGCTCCCAGAGCAGGCTGGGCGAGGAGCGAGGCCAGAAGGAGCGGCGCAAGCAGCGACACGCGGAGGATTCGCAGCATCCTCGTCATCGCTCCGCTAACGCGCTAGAGGTCTTTCTCGTACGAGATCCAGGCCGGCTGCTTGGCGAAGCCCATGGCTTCGTTGATCGAAAGCATCGGCTTGTTGTGGACGTCGTTCCACGTCTTGATGTGCTCGATGCCTCGGTCGATCGCGTAGCGCACCGTCCGAAGCTTGAGCGCCATGGCGATGCCCCTCCCGCGCGCCTCCCGGCGGACCCCGGTGATCCCCTGCCAGAGGAACTTCGGGTCGTCGAGCGACCGGAACATGTTCGAAACGCCGAGGTATCGACCGTCCTTGTCGATCGCCATAAAGAACGCGTCCGGAAGAGCGTTCGGCGCATCGATATCGTCACGACGAAATTCCTCAAAGGTGTGACGGGTCGGCGGGTCGACGCTCGGGATGTCCATCCGGCAGTCCTCGTTCAACTCGAACGCTTTCTGTAGAGCCGAGATGTCGCGCTCCATCTCGTCGGCCAGCGTGACGATGCGGATGCCCTGCTCCACGACGCGAGCGTCGGCCGTCGCAAACCGCGCGAAGTCGAAGCCCTTCACGAAGAGTCGCGACTCCCAGTCGCGTTTGACCTCGCGGAAGCCGCGCGTCGTCAGGAAGCGGACGCCCTCCGCCATCGACTCCTTCGCCGCGGCGGCGACCGCCTTGCCATTTCGCTCGCGGACCTTGTCCAGGAGCGCGTCGTACAGAGCGGTCCCGTGACCGCGTCCGCGGTGCTCGGGATGAACGGTGATATCGATCCGGTATTTCGTCGGCACGAACGCCCAACGCATGTGGTTCACCAAGCCAAATCCGACGACGCGACCCCCGTCTTCCGCGACCACGCGAGACTTGAAGTACTTCTGGTGGTCCCAGGTCTCGTCCCAGTGGCGCCATTCCTCTTCGGTCTCGCCGTAGTCCGGATACGCGGCCTTGTTCAGAGCAACCAGCACCGGATAGTCGGCGGGCGTGGCGGCACGAACGATCGTCTTTATAGAGGTCTTCACGGCTCGCGAAATCTAGCCGACGGGCTCTAGGCGGAAAACGTCAACTCGGTGACACTCCGGCCGCCTCGAGCTCGAGCGGGATCTGCTGCTCGGTCGACAACATCATCCGCACGGTCCCGAAGTCCTGGCGGTGGAACGGCGTGACTCCACGCTCGCGGAGCGCCTTGCGATGATCGATGGTCGGATAACCGCAGTTGTGTTCCCAGCCGTAGCCGGGGTACTTCACTGCGAGCTTCGCCATGAGGCGGTCCCGCGTGACCTTCGCGACGATCGACGCTGCAGCAATCGAGAACGATTTCGCGTCGCCCCTCACGATCTCCGTGTGCCTTCCCGGGGCGAACGCCGGGTCGAGGATGCGCCGCCCGTCGACGAGGACCCAGTCGTACTCGCCGATCTGGCGCAACGCGCGCAGCATGGCGACATGACTCGCGTGATAGATGTTGAGGCGATGGATCTCCGCGAGCGACGCGGCACCGATGCCGACCTTTACAACTCGGCCGCGGATCGAATCGAGAAGACCTTCGCGCTGGAGACGCGTGAGGACCTTCGAGTCGTTGACCTTGCGGATGAGCCGCGTGTCCGGCGTGACCAGACATGCCGCCGCGACCACGGGACCCGCGAGAGCCGCCATGCCGACCTCGTCGACGCCGACCACACGCAGGAGCCCTTGCGCCCATAGACGCTTCTCGTTGTTCAGGGAAGGCATACAAGCTCCAGTTTGAGCGACGAGCGGTTCATCCGCGAGGAGCGAATCCGTCAGCTTGAGCGTGTCTCTGCCGAAGGCGGAGATTAATCAGGTGTCTAGGTTCGGTGACCGGCTATGCGCCGGTCAAGTCATCGCCGCTTTTCGCGGAGCGTGGCTGCCTTGCCTACTCGTTCGCGGAGGAAGTAGAGAGCCGCGCGGCGCGCGTGCCCGTGGCGGATGAGCTCGATCTTCTCGACGCGCGGCGAGTGGACCATGAAGGTGCGCTCGACGCCGACGCCGCTCGCGATCCGGCGGACGGTGATCTGCTTGTCGACGCCGCCGTTACGCACGCGGAGCACGGTGCCCTCGAAGTTCTGAAGGCGCTCGCGGTTCCCTTCAACGACGCGCACGCTCACGCGCACGGTGTCTCCGGGCCGGATCTCGGGCAGATCGGCCTTCAACTGCTCTCGGGCAAGCGTGTTCAAGAGGTCGTTCATAGGAATGGTTAGGGCACTCACGAAGTAAAGGCAGTCTAGCAGTAACTAGCGTTTCGCCTTCTTCAGTCGATCCAAGATCGTCACGTGCGACACGCCGAAGTGCCGCGCGAGCGCCCGAATCGTGAGTCCCGCGCCCCGCATCTTCGAGACCTCCGCGACCGTGGGGCCGCGCTGCCCGCTGCGCGGAGGCCGGAGGCGAACCCCCGCCGCCCGCAGCCGGGCTCGGACCGTCGCGGGCGAGATCCCGAATCGCGCGCCGATGCGATAGGAGCCGACCCCGGAGCCGTAGGCCGATTTCAGGTCCGCGTCGGATACCCGATCGCGGACCGTTGGCCGCGGCAGCCGGGCTCGCTCGGCCGGTGTGAGACCCGCCTGGTCGAGCAGGTCGGGACGCCGCTCGGCGGTGCGGCGGACGGCTTCGGCGCGGCGCCACCGCGCGATCGCGGCGTGATCGCCCGAGAGCAACACCGCCGGGACACGACGGCCCTCGTGCTCCACCGGTCTGGTGTAGTGAGGACCTTCGAGCAGACCTTCGGTGTGCGACTCGTGAGCGAGCGAGGCCGCCTCGATCACGTCGGGAACGAGCCGTGTCACCGCATCGATCACGACCATTGCCGCAAGCTCTCCGCCGGTCAGCACGAAGTCGCCGATCGAGAGCTCCTCGTCGACCTCGCTTTCGATCACGCGCTCGTCGACGCCCTCGTAGTGCCCGCACACGATCACCAGATGCGGCAGCTGCGCAAGGCGCTGAGCCGCGGCCTGGTCGAACAGCGCGCCCTGCGCGCTCATGAGGACGACGTGAGCTACGTCCCCCTTTGTCGCGCGGATCGCGCGGGTGAGCGGCTCAGGCTTGAGCACCATCCCGGCGCCCCCGCCGTAGGGCGTGTCGTCGACCACGTGATGGCGGTCGGTCGTCCACTGGCGAATGTCGTGGACCGCGAGCTCGATCTGACCCGCGGCTTTGGCGCGCGCGACGATGCTCTCGGCGAAGGGACTCTCGAACATCTTTGGAAAGAGCGTCAGGACGTCGATGCGCGGGGTCACTCGAGGATCTCCTGCGGCACGACGACGATCCGGCGTCCGGCGACATCCACCTCGCGGACGACCGATGCGATCGCAGGAAAGAGGAGCTCCTCTCGCGAGCCGTCAGCGCGAACGACGAGCACGTCGGTCTCGCCTGCGCGGATCATCTCGCTAACGGTTCCGAGCGATCGTCCGTCGGGCGTCTCCGCGCGAAGACCGAGAAGGTCGGCCCAGAGATATCCGCCCTGGGCGGCGCGCCGAGCGTCGGCGCGCGACACACGCAGGAAGCGCCCGCGAATCCGCTCCGCGTCCGTGCGGCTGGTGTGGCCCTCGAACCGAACGATCGGGACGTCGGCCGCGCCACGGACCGAGGCGATGACGAGCTCGCCCATGCCATCGCACAGAAGACGCGATCCCTTCTGGAATCGGCCGGCGACGTCGGTGCGCGGCTGGACCTTGACCTCGCCGCGCACCCCGTGCGGGGCGCCCACGACTCCCACGATCGGGTCGTCGCTGCTAATCGATTTCGAGGTTGACCTTTGTTCCATCGCGCGTCGCCATCACTTTGAGGAGTGCGCGGATGGCTTTCGCGATCCGTCCGCCGCGGCCGATCACCTTTCCGACGTCCGGTTCGGCGACCTGCAGGTGAAGCTTGGTGAAGTCGCCGTCCTGCTCCTCGGTCACCACGACCGCCGCAGGGTCGTCGACGAGCGCTCGCGCGACATGCTCGAGGAGGACGCGCATTCGACCCGGCTGCGTCCCGGCGCTGGTCATTCCGCCCTGGCGCTGGTCATTGCGCACTGGCGCTGGTCATCTGACTGGATCAATCTCGCGGCTGCGCCGCGCAGACGCGCCTACGGCAGTGTGGATTCGCTCGTCGCGGGAAACCCGCTCCTCGCTCATCTGACTGACGCCGGAACCTCTCCCTCGGGAATGCCGCTCCGGATGAGCAGCGAGCGCGTCGTCGATGTGGGTCGCGCGCCGTTCTTGAACCAGTGCCGGGCGCGCTCGGCGTCGACGACGAGCCGCGCGGGCTCAGAAAGTGGGTCGTAGTGCCCGATCGTCTCGATGAACTTGCCGTTACGTGGGGCGCGCGAGTCCGCGATGACGACGCGGTACGTCGGCGCTTTTGTCTTACCTACACGGCGCAGGCGGATGTGAACTGCCAATGTCCTGGATGTCCCTCCCGGAAACGACTATGCAGCAGACGCGTGAACGCTCAGTGTAGGCGACGATCCTTCGCCTGGTCCACCTCCTCAGGTGTCAGTGGCTCCAAGCCGAGGATCTCGCCTCCGCCTCCGCAAATGAACTCCTGGC
>VBEU01000143.1 GCA_005883775.1 Chloroflexota bacterium
ATACGCCTTGTACTCGAAATCCTTCCACCCGGCGCCCACCCCGAAGTCCAGGCGGCCGCCGCTCATGACGTCGACACCCGCCGCGATCTTCGCGAGGAGCGCCGGGTTGCGGTACGACTGGCACGTCACCATGGCGCCGATCCGGATCCCTTCCGTCTTGACCGCGAGTGCGGCGAGCAGGCTCCACGCTTCGAGGCAATCGGTGGCGACGGCGTCGGCATCGTTGAAGAGGTGATCCGAGACCCAAAGGCGGGTGAATCCCGCGGCGCGGGCCTCGTTCGCGATCGCAAGGATTTCCTCGAACGTGAAGCCGAACTGCGGCTCTATCTGAACGCCGAGATCCATCCGCCGGACTGTAGCGGCGGGCCACGTTCAGCGCTCCGGCGGCGCGTCTTCCTCCGCGGTCAGACGGAACATCATGTGCCGGCCGGTCACCGTGAGTGTCGCAAGCATGAATGCCGCGAAGATCGCGACTCCGACGTTCGGGGCCGGGCCGAGTCCGACGACGAACGCGTTGAAGGCTGCGACCAGCACGAACCACACGACGAACACGAAGAGCGTCTCGCGCAGCTGGAAGGTGATCGGACGCCTCGGTACGCGGCGTTCGGGCCTGCGCTCGGGCGGTAGCAGCGCTTCCGCTTCGCGCCGTCGGCGCCGGTCGGCGCGCATGACGCGGGCGACGTATCCGACGCACCCGACGAGCACGAGGAATTCGCCAAGCACGTTGGCGTAGCGGCCGAGCGCGATCGATACCGGGATCAGGAGGAGCGCGAGCACCGCCACGACCGCCGCCAGCGTCGCAAAAAGGATCGTAAAGCCGCGTCGCGTGCTCATTGGGCGGAGAGCGCGCGATCGAGGACCTCGACGACGTGGAACACTGCAATGTCGGCGCGCCCGCGCGAGCGCAGCCCGGCGGCGAGCTGCAGCATGCATCCGGGATTCCCGGTGACGACCGCATCCGGCCGGGTCGCGAGGATCGCGTCGATCTTCGGCTCGAGCAGCCGATCGGCGTACTCGGGCTGAGCAAGGTTGTAGTAGCCGGCGCTCCCGCAGCACACATCGGCGTTGGCCATTTCGACGAGCTCGAGCCTGTGGACCCGCGAGAGCAGCGCGCGCGGCTCGGCCCGGATCCCCTGCGCGTGGGCGAGGTGGCAGGGGTCCTGGTAGGTGACGCGCATGGCAAGCTCACCGAAGGAGATCTCACCAGCGATCGTTTCCAGGAATTCGCTCACGTCACGAACCCGCGACGCGAGGGCGGAGGCGCGTTCCGCCCAGTTCGGCCGGTCTTCGAGAAGATGGGCGTAGCTCTTCAAGTGCGCGCCGCAGCCCGCGGCATTCACAAGGATGACCTCGGCCTGCTCGAACGCGACGATGTTCCTCTTCGCGAGTCGTACCGCCTCATCTTTATCGCCGGCGTGCGCGTGCAGCGCGCCGCAGCAGGTCTGGTCCGGCGTGTCGACGACCGCGGCACCGAGCCGGGCGAGCACGCGCGCGGTCGCGGTATGCACGTCGCCGTACGACGCGCGCATCACACATCCCAAGAGCAAACCCACGGACAAACGCGGTGACTGGACCTGGACGGGCCGGTACGCCGGGCGCCCCACCGGAGGGGCGAGCGCATCGAGTCGCCGCAACCGCGGCGGCAGGAAACGAAAGACCAGCCGGCGAAGACCGGTCCGCTCGGAGGCCGCGAGGACCGCGGCCATCGCGCGGAGGACCCAGGGCCGCGACACCGACCAGAGAAGGACTCGGCCGAGCGGCGTAATGCCGCGCGATCGCACGACGGCCGCCCGGGTCTCCTCGATGAGGCGACCGTAGGGCACGCCCGATGGACAGACCGCCTCGCAGGCGCGGCAGGCCAGACAGCGATCGAGGTGCAGCACCGTGGCGTCGTTCCGGCCCAGATCGACCCGACGGTCCGCGATCGCTCCCATGAGATGGAGGCGTCCGCGCGGTGACTCGGTCTCGAGCTGCGTGATCCGGTATGTGGGGCATGCCTCGAGGCAGAGCCCGCAGTGGATGCAGCGCTCCAGTCCGGTCGTGTCGAAGACCGTGCTCACGTTGGCATCCGGCCCGGTGCGAGCACGCCTCGCGGGTCGAAGCGCTCCTTGAGCGCGCGCGCGATTCCGAGCGGGACGCGCGGCGTACCCCACGCTCCACCCGCATCGCGTTTGTAGTCGGCGCTCGCGCGCTCCAGCACGGCGATGCCGCCGGCGGCCTCGAGCGATGCGCGGACCGAACGGAACGTCGCGCGGTCGATGGAACGCAGGAGGTAGGCGGTCGAGTCTGCCGGGTAGATCACCGCGCCGTACCCTGCGAACTCAACATCAGGTCGGCCGCTTGCCGGCCACGCCAGACGCGCTGTCCACTTTGACTCGAGCGGGAGCGCCGCGACACGATCCCACGTCTCGTTGGCCACGTCGCGGCATCGCACGCGTTCGCGAATATCGCGTCCGAGGCGGCGCACCGCGGCCGCGGCACCGGTGAGGCGGACAAGCAGTGCCGCGTCGCCGCGGGCGCCAACTGCCTCCACCGCTTCGCCTGTGACGATCGCAAGCGCATCCAGCGGAAGGCCGCTCACGTGCAGATCGTTCGCCGCCGCGAATGCCGCCGGAACGTCGACCTCCGCGACCAGCGAGACGGTGCGCTCGGGTATCGCCGTGAGCTTCAAGGTCAGCTCGACGATGGTCGCAAGAGTCCCGAATGTGCCGCTCCAGAACCGCGTGAGATCGTAGCCGGTGACGTTCTTCACGACCTTCCCGCCCGAGCGGACCGCGGTTCCGTCGCCAAGGACGGCGCGCGCACCGATCACCCAATCACGCGGATGGAAATATCGGAGCCGCGACGGTCCGCCGGCGGCGCTCGCGAGCGTCCCGCCGACAGTCGCGAGTACCGGCAGGCCCGGCTCGACCGGCCAGCGCTGGCCGCGCGCGGCAAGAGCGGCGGTGAGCTCCGCGAGGGTGGTCCCCGCGCGGACGGTGGCAACGAGGTCGTCGGGCTCGTACTCGACGATCCCGCTGAGGGCCGAGAGGTCGAGCCCGACGTCGTAACGCGTCGGCGGATCGCCAACACCGAGGCGCGTCGCGCCGCCACTCACGACGACTGCCTCGCCCCGCTCGTTCGCACCGCGGATCGCCTCGACGACCTCGCCCTCGCTCGTCGCGCGAACGACGTCGCGCGGGACGATGCCGTCGATGGCACGCGTGTCAGGCCGGAGCGCTACACCCACATGCCCTCCGCGAGTGCTCGCTTCGTACGCTCCGTCGGAATGTCGGCGCAGGCATCGCCACCCGGGAAGATCTTTCCGGGGTTCATGGTCCCTTCGGGATCGAACGCCTCGCGCCCGCGACGCTGCGCGTCGAGATCCTCAGGACCGAAGACCCAGAACATGAAATGGTTCTTCTCGAGGCCGATCCCGTGCTCGCCGGAGAGCGCGCCGCCGGCGTCGATCGCGACCTTGAGGATCTCGGCGCTCGCCTCCATCACCCGGTCGATCGGCTGGGTCCGCGCGTCGAACAGCAGCACCGGGTGCAGGTTCCCGTCGCCGATGTGGAACATGTTCGCGATCACGTATCCGTAGCGTTCCGCGATCGCGTTCACCGCACGTAGGACGTCG
This sequence comes from Chloroflexota bacterium, assembly GCA_005883775.1. Taxonomy (GTDB): domain Bacteria; phylum Chloroflexota; class Limnocylindria; order P2-11E; family P2-11E; genus 3-1-20CM-2-70-9. Next base: position 3,617 of record VBEU01000143.1, read on the forward strand.
GGCACTTTCGTCCGGGGGACGACGGCGTCGTGAAGATAGTTGTTGGGGCGGATGCGGGCGAGCGCGGCGTAGCCGAGCTTGCGCGCCTTCCAGAGGAGCTCGCGCTCGGCCACCGTCTCCGCGGAGCGCACGTCGGTCGCACCGTTCCTGCGCAGGATGCGCTCGATCGTCGTCGCCCAGTCCTCGGTCTCTTCGCGCAGCCCCTCGACCTCGACGAGCAAGAGCGAACCCGCGTCCGCGGGGAGGTGGACCTCGAACGCGGCATTCAGAGCGCCGATGGTCACCTGGTCGAGCATCTCCATCGCGGCAGGGACGACGCCGCTTGCGATGATGGCACTTGCCGCGCGCGCTCCGTGCTCGATGTCTGCGAAGACCGCGACGAAGGTGCG